>JAGXAR010000010.1 GCA_018971525.1 Nitrospirota bacterium | reverse complement strand
ATAACGCCCTCATTCTCCCCGAACGAATTGCCGCCATGTGTCAGGATTTGTTCCGGCGCCTGTGCGAACACGGCGGACCGGAACAGAAGGTCATTATCTTCTGCACCCGTGACCTCCACGCCGATCGGGTACAAATGCAGATGCAGCGGCTGTATGCCGCCTGGTGCAAGGAGAAAGGCGTCACGCCTAAAGAGCATTACGCGTTCAAATGCACTGCCGAGGGTGGTTCGGACCTCATCGAACAGATGCGAGGCTCCGGCGAACGGTGCTTTATCGCCTCTACAGTGGATCTTCTCGCCACTGGCGTCGATATCGAGCGGCTCAATGCGGTGGTATTCTTCCGCTACCTCGAATCGGCCATCACGTTCTACCAGATGGTCGGGCGCGGCACACGTATCCATGAAGAAACGCAGAAGTACAAGTTTTGGCTCTACGACTACACAGGCGTCACCGAACTGTTCGGCACAGACTTCATCAGCAAGTCACTCAAACCGCGGGTGAAAAAACCGCGCGGGGGCGAGGAAGGCGGGGATGACAGCGGCGGAGAAGAAGACCCACTGCCGCTGCCCGAGATCGTTGGTGGGCAGCCGGTCAGTATCACGTCCCAAGGCCGGTACATTCTGCAGCGCCGAGAGGGGCGTGACGTACCCATACCGGTAGACGAATACCGGCAAGAGATGATCGCCCGGGTGCTGCGCGAAGCGGCGAGCATTCATGATTTCAGGAGTCTGTGGGTCGAGACCCAGAAGCGGCGCAAGCTCATTAACCATCTATTGGGAGAACAGTATTCACCCGATACTGTACGCGAGTTAATGGACATGGTCGAGTGTGACCACTTCGACTTGTTCGCCCATTACGGCTACCGGGAGAGAGCCTTGAAGCGCCATGAGCGGGAGACGGCGTATCTGAACCGTGCAGCGCCCTGGTTCGCCTCAGTGGATGGCAAGGCAGCAACGGTCCTGCGGGGCATCGGTCATCAATTCGGCTCGGGCGGCACCGAGGCGCTGGAGTCTGAACTGTTATGGGAAGTGCCTGAAATCAAGCGAGCGGGTGGACTCACGGCGTTGCGTGTGCTGGGTAAACCGGCGGATGTAATGCGCGAGGCGAAGACGAGGTTGTTTGGGGCATGAGTGACCTAATTACATTAGGCGACGTGCTGCTGGGTATTGAAGCGGGGAAGAGCTTTCAAACCAGCGAAAGGCGGGCTGATGAGAACGAACTTGGAGTGCTAAAGGTCAGCGCCGTCACGTGGTCGGCCTTCAGGCCTGATGAAGCCAAGTCGGTCAATGATTACGAGCCTGAGGAACATCATCGTGTGCGCAGTGGCGATTTGCTGATTTCGCGAGCCAATACTCGTGAACTGGTTGGAGCCGTTGTCCTCGTCGAGAAGGACTATCCCTTCCGCCTGCTCTCAGACAAGACTTTGCGGCTGATTGTCGATACTGAGCGGGCCGAAAAGTCGTACTTGTTGTACGCGCTGCGATCCGCTGAAGCGCGCGAGCACATCGAACACTTCGCCACGGGCACCAGCGACTCAATGCGCAACATCGCGCAAGGTGTGATTACGTCGATCCCCATCACGCTACCTCATATTGTTACACAACGCCGCATTGCCGCTCGGTTGAAAGCCCAACTCGCGGCGGTTGAGGAAGCTAGGCAGGCCGCCGAGGAAGAGGCCAAGGAAGTCAAGGCGCTGCGGCTAGCGATATATCGCGAAGCCTTTGCTGATATTGTGCCAGTTGGTGTCCCGCCTGTTTTCGACGTTGCACCAGACGGTTGGCGCTGGGCCAAGCTTTCTGATCTTGCTCGCTTGGAAAGCGGGCATACGCCCAGCCGGCCCAGGTCCGATTGGTGGGGAGGCAATATTTCGTGGGTGTCGCTCACAGAGATTCGTGCTCTCGACGGTCGTTGGGTCGACGGAACACAGATCAAGACGAACGAGAAAGGTATCGCCAACTCTGCTGCTCGGATTTTGCCGCGCGGTACGGTTTGTTTCTCTCGAACGGCTTCAGTCGGTTTTGTCACTATCATGGGACAGCCCATGGCGACTAGCCAGGACTTTGCCAACTGGGTGTGTGATGACGACCTTGACCCCGATTTCCTGATGCACGCACTGATTCGTGCCCGCACAGAGCTGCGTGCCTTGGCAACCGGTGCTACCCACAAAACGATCTATATGCCGACACTCCAAGCCTTCCATATTTGTCTGCCGGATCGCAGCAGGCAGGAACGCATCGTGAAACTTCTGAAAGCTCAACTCGCAGCCACCGAGCAGATCCGAGAGGCCGTCAGTACGAGCTATGCCGAAATTGAACGGCTGCCAGCCCGAATGCTCGCACAGGCTTTTGAAGAAAGCTGAATATGCCGAGAGCGAAGAAAGCAAAGGGAACTCCCACCGCCAAGACGCCCAGAGCGATTGCCTCCACCCAATCGCTGTCTGCTTTCGTAAAGTCGATCTGCGACATTATGCGCCGCTCGAACTGCGCGAGCGCGTTGCAATACGTGCCGGAGCTGACCTGGATTTATTCCTTCGCATTCTGGACGCCCAGGAAGCCAAAACCCGTGAGGCAGCGGAAGCGGTGGGTAAGCCCTTCGCCCCCGCGCTACGCGAGCCATATCGCTGGCAGGACTGGGCCGCGCCGTACGATGAGAAGAGTGATGCCTGGACCCCGGAGGGTAAGCGGGTTGGTTGGAAGCGTCAGGAGTTGAAGGCTAAGGTCGGAGATCTGTTTGCGTTCATCAACAAAGAGTTGCTGCCCTATCTCCACACCCTCGATGTCTTACCGGATGGCCGACTAAACGAGGCTGCCACTCCGAAGCAGAGAGTGATCGGCAGGATTATGACGGCGGTGGAACGGTCACGGGTAGATTCGGAAACGAACCTGTGCGACATCCGTGATCGAGTCAACGAAATCAGCATCGACCATATCGGCGACCAGCACTTTTTTACACTCTCGCAAGTATATGAAGGCCTGCTTCTCAAGATGGGAGAAAAGAACTCGGATGGCGGGCAGTTTTTTACCCCGCGCGAGGTTGTGCGAGCTATGGTACGGGCAATTGATCCACAGCCTGGCGAAACGGTGTATGACCCTTGCTGTGGAACCGGTGGCTTTCTTGCGCAAGCTTATGAATTGTTGGCACGCAAACTAGGCGAGGCACCTCCGGCTACCGAACTGGAACGCTTGAAGACCAAGACATTTTTCGGCCGCGAGAAGGAGAATCTCGTGTTCCCGATCGCGCTTGCGAATCTGGTCCTGCATGGCATCGATCAGCCGAATCTATGGCATGGCAATACGCTGGCCAACGCACCGACTTACGCCGGGCTGTTCGAGTGTGCTCCGGACACCTTCGATGTGGTGCTTACCAATCCGCCCTTCGGTGGGAAAGAGGGGAAGGACGCGCGGAAGAACTATAGTTTTGAGACTGGTTCTACTCAAGTGCTGTTCCTTCAGCATATTTTGTCTGATTTGAAACCGGCGTTGAACGACAAGCCGGGTGGGCGTTGCGGAGTGGTCTTGGACGAGGGATTGCTCTTTCGCACAAACGAAAGCGCTTTCGTTGAGACGAAACGAAAACTACTCGATGAGTGTGAGCTTTGGTGCATCATCAGTCTGCCTGGCGGGGTGTTTTCCACTGCAGGTGCAGGTGTGAAGACAAACTTATTGTTTTTCACCAAGGGCAAGAAGACCGAAAGAATCTGGTACTACGATCTTTCCCACGTCAAAATGGGCAAGAAGTTGCCGATGACGCTGGCGCATTTTGGTTGGGGGCCGAACGGTGAGGCGATCGCTGATGCTGCACTGCCCTCAACTCTGGTCGGTGACTGGCGTGAGCGAGAGGGGAATGCTGCTAAGGCGTTTCCGACCTTCGCACGGCTGCTGGCGCAACGTGATACTGCAGAAGGCGAAAGCGATTTTTCGTGGTCGGTTGACTTTACCGCCCGCCGGGCCAAAGCCCGTGAAGACATGGCCCCGCATCTGGCAGAGGTTGAGAAGCAGAAGAAGGAGTCGGTCTCGCTGAAGGATAAAATCGCGGCGCTTAAGCGAGCCAAGGGGTCAGAAAGAGCCGTTGAGGCTTGCCGTGATGAGCTGGCTGTCGTTGAAAAAGCTTCCCGCGAAGCACAGGCCAAGGCCGACGCCATTGATGCCGCAACATTTGATCTGAAAGCTGTGAACCCGCGAGCCAGAGTCATACGTGACACTCGTTCGGCAGTCGAAATTCTCACCTCCATCGAACAGGAGGGGCAAAAGGTACAAGCCGCACTTTCTTTGTTGCGAACGCAATTGATGTCATGAGTGGGGTAAGTGGACATGAGCGTTTTTTCTCGTCCGAGTGTCCACCGATTCCTGTGAGAGAAAGCCGGGACTTTCTATTCCTCGCTACCTCTCCAGGGATGAGGGCTGAATGATTTCCCACTGTGCGCGTCCAACGAGGGGAGTCCGCGACCGCGCGTTGCGCGAGCACAGAAGATCATCAGGCTCCATCCCGTTCCCTTCCCTCCGTTGACGGCGCAACGCCTGCCTCCCTATGATGCGGGTCCTATGCAACGGAACGAATCCGGTCAGGCCAATCTGACCGCCATTGTGGTCCTCATCGGCATCATCATTACCGGCGTTTGGGTCTGGAAGCGTCTGTCGCTGGAGACTCAGGAATATGTGATCGATCAAGCTATCCCCATGGCGTTCGCTGGTCTGGTGATTGCGACAGGCTTGTTGATGTTAGTCCGGGCGTTTAACCGTCGAAGGGCGCAGCGGCGTGAACGGGCGAAATTATTGGCCGCGTTTGAACGGGCTACGGTGCGGGAGAAGAAGCTGGAGATCGCTTTCGCTCTGATTGAAGTGAACGGGTATCGGGTGGAAGGGTTGGAATCTGTGGTGCCTGCGTTACGAGACCTCTTTGTCACGACGTTGCAGCGGGCGCTGGGTGACAAGCAGCACCGGATTCGCGGGATGGCAGCCAGTCACCTTGGCGTCCTGAACGACAGGACGGTGATCCCTCTTCTGCTGAAGACGCTGGAAGATGACCACGCCTATGTGCGCTCCTGCGCGGCATTGGGGTTGGGCCGCTTGCGCGCCAGTGAGGCGAAGGAAAAGCTGACGACTGCCATGGAGGAGGATTGGGATCAAACTGTCAGGAGCCGATCGAAGGAGGCGCTGGAGCGTATCAAGCAATCATGATAGGTCTGGCTGCTCCTCTCCGTTGACCCATTCAATGCAGGCGATCTCCGGTGTGCAATTCCATCGCAGGGGAATAACCGACCATCCGAGGCCACGATTGATATAGAGCCGGCGGCCGGGCTCTCCGTGATGCCCCTCAATCCGGCCGTTGCAGCCTGGCGGGAGCCAGACCGTCGGTACGCCGGGGATGCGCCACTGGCCTCCGTGGCTATGTCCGCAGAGGATCAGATCGGCGGCGTGATGGTCTTCCAACTGATCGAGGATGTTCGGCGCATGGGCCAGCAAGATGGTGAAGCGATCCTGTGCGGGCGGTGGCAGACAGTTCAAGTCGGCCCGATGCAGCGAGGGATCGTCGACGCCGACAATGGCGATCTCGCCACAGTCCGTGGTAATGAAGGTGGCCTGATTGATCAAGAGGGTGATCTTGTGGCGATCGGCGAGTTCGCAATAGTGATCGATCGGTACGCCGCTGTAGTGATCATGGTTGCCCAAGGTGACGAAGACCGGCGCAATCTCGCGTAGGCCTGCGAGAAATCGAAACATATGCGGCAGTCCTTCCGGCACGTTGAGCAGGTCGCCGGTGATAAAGATCCAGTCGGGGCAGAGTTCTCTGACGGTTGTGACGATGAGATCATGCCGTGGCTGATAGCGGTCGAGATGCAGATCGGTCAGATGGACGGCCCGCTTGCCGGCCAAGGGGCCGTGAACATAGGTGAGCCGGGAAATCTCGTGTGTGGAGAGTCCGACTTCCCAGTGGGGGACGAGACTAAAGAGCCGATAAAGCGGTTCGCTCAGACTATGTCCGATGAAGGAGCGGGCTCGATCGGGCCAGGACCTTGTGCGTCGCGTCATCCCATCACCCGATCCAGCTCGACGCGATCGGAGGGGGTTACGCGATAGCCGCGTTCATAGAGGTCACTCATGCCCTGCATTAAGGCGTCCATGTTGCGGCTGCGGTACCAGCTGTCGAACCGCTCCGTGAGCGCCGTGACCTGCTTCGTAGTCGGATCCCCGTCACTGTAGGAGAGAGTGAGGGAGCGGAACAAATCTTGAAGTTCGGCAGGACTGTAGATCGCATCATCGTTCCGGTCAGCGACCAAGGCGAATTCATAGAAGGTCAGACTGACCGAGAGCAATGTCTGGGTCTTGGCAAAATCATCTCGCGCGTCGTCCATCCCGCCTGGATAGTTGCGAAGGCAATCCACTTCGGGCTGGGATGAAGGAGCCGTGTTCCAGCTGATTCCCTGCACGGCCGGGGGAGGCGTCTTTTTCGCCTTATAAAACCACGAGACGCAGCCGTTCGCTTTTGAAAATGCCTGTTTGTCTTTGTGGATCTGCCGGCTGATGTGTTGGGTGAACTGTTGAAAGATCGTGCTTTCTCGACCCAACGAGTCCCCCGGGAAGAAACCAAGTATCAGCAGGGTAAGGAATACCCCTGCCCCCAAGAGACGGGCCTCAGGCCGTTGGATCATCAGAGGATGATTTTCTGGACGGATCGTTCGGTGGGAGGCTGTGCGAAAAGGCATAGGGAAAGTATACCATGCGAGTCGTCTCATCTCTCATCGAGATTGAATGAGCGGTGAGGGCGATCACGCGCGCATGAAGAAAGGGCCTATTTCATCATGACCATGCCTTTTTTGACAGCCGCATTCCCCGGCATCGGCGGACAGATGAGGGCGATTCCCGAAGATTTCCAGGTCGAAGAACGTCCGCTCTATCTCCCTTGTGGAGAGGGTGAGCATCTCTACGTCAAGATCAGAAAACGTCTTCTCTCGACTCCGGATCTCGTCCTGAGACTGGCTTCGGTCTTGGGGGTGAAAGCGCAGGCGATCGGTGTGGCAGGCCTCAAAGACGCCAGGGCCGTGACCACGCAGATGGTTTCGCTTCTAGGTGTGATGCCTGAACGGCTGGATCGGCTGAAACTGGACGAGCAGGTATTGTCCGTGGAGGTGTTGGGCCGGCATCGCAATCGTTTGCGTCCGGGGCATCATGCAGGCAATCACTTCCGGCTGGTGATTCGGGATGTCGCCACGCACGCCCGCGAGACGGTGCCCCTTGTCACGGACAGGCTGGTGCGACGAGGTGTGCCGAACTATTTCGGCCCACAACGGCAAGGGCGGAGCGGACAGAATTACCGGACCGGAGCTGAATTACTGGTGGACTCTGCTCGTCGAAACAGGCTGAGCCGGTCTAAGCGCATGTGGTACCTCAACGCCTATCAATCGTACTTCTTCAATGACATTTTGGCGAGACGACTCGATCGACTTGATCGTATCCTGGTTGGAGACTGGGCCATGAAAATGGAGAATGGCGCTTGTTTTCTGGTCGAGGATGCCGCGAAGGAACAGCCACGAGCCGACCGGTTCGAGATCAGTCCCACCGGCATCTTGTTCGGGTCGCGTGTGTCGTGGGCTAGCGGAGAACCGGGCGAGATCGAACGGGCTGTCGTCGCTGGGAGCGGGGCGACGCCGGAGAGTCTTACCGAAGCCGCGAAGGCTTGCGGGTTTCGCGGTGAACGGCGCTCGCTCCGAATCCCTCTTGCCGATTTGGAGTGGGTTTTGGAGGGAACGGTGCTCACGCTCTCCTTTTCACTTCCTCCCGGCGCCTATGCGACCAACGTTTTGCGCGAGCTGATGAAGACCGACTGATCGGCTGCTGAAAATGACCTCCAACTTCGTTCTCCGCTCGAACAAATCCTCACCTTAGCCAAGAGGCTACGCCTCCGGTTTCTTCTCGCCTGCGGCCTTGTTGGGAGGCCATTTTGAGCAGCCTACGAGAGGATCGCCCCAGCCACCTTTGGGAGGAATTGAATACAGTGCCTACGCGTGGGAGAAGCCGAGTCTTTGGCGCACAGTCAGGGTCTGAGCCGTATCTATTGAAACTGGTGGTAGAATCTGTGCAGAGCCTACCACTGTTGGAGTCTGGTCTATGATGCAGGATCAAGAAGCCGTCGTTCTGCAGGGGCACATTATTGACTCGCTGATCCTGGCGAAGGTCCTGGACACGATTCTGATGATGGGCGGGACGTTCGACATTCAAGATATGCAGATTGGTAAGACCCGCGAGGAGTCGTCGCGTGCCAGAATCATTGTGCGGGCCTCGTCTGCGAAGCTGCTCAGCGAGATTCTCCATGCCATTCAACCCCACGGTGCATCGGTCGAGAGCGAACGGGATTGCCGGCTGAGTGTGGCGCCGGCGGACGGCATCTTCCCCGACGAGTTCTACGCGACAACCCATTTATCCACCCAGGTGCGAGTGCGTGACCAGTGGGTGGAGGTGGAGGGGATTGAGATGGACCTGGGTGTTCGCGTGGACAGGGTTCGTCTGACTGCGCGAACTGTTCCGATGGGAGAGGTTAAGAAGGGAGATCTGATTGTGACTGGCCGTGAGGGCGTGCGGGTGATCCCGCTGCAACGGCCACGTGACCGCGATGTGTTCAGCTTCATGGAATCGCAGGTCTCGGCCGAGCGTCCCCACGGCCATATTATCGGCGACATTGCCAAGCGCCTCGTGCAATTGCGAGCAGGGTTCCGAGAGGGGAAAGCAGGCAGCAAGGTGTTGCTGGCGGGAGGTCCGGCGATCGTTCACGCCGGAGGGCGCGAAGCGCTGACATGGCTCATTGATGAAGAGTTCATCCATGTCTTGTTCTGCGGGAATGCGCTGCCCGCTCATGATATGGAAGTCGATCTCTATGGCACGTCCCTCGGCTATGGGCATGCGGCTGGCCGCGTCGTGCCGCATGGGCATGAACACCATCTGCGAACCATTAATCGGATCAGGGCCATCGGTAGCATCGAGGCAGCGGTCAGATCGGGAGTCGTCAAAACCGGAATTATGGCGGCCTGCGTCAAGCGGGGCGCCCACGTCGTTATGGCCGGTACGATCCGCGATGACGGCCCGTTGCCCGGTGTGATCACCGATTCAGTGAAAGCCCAGGCCGCCATGCGTGCGGCAATCCCCGGTATCGGACTGGCCTTGCTCGTCGCTTCGACGCTGCATGCTGTGGCGACGGGCAATTTGTTGCCTGCCACGATTCCCTCCGTCTGCGTCGATGTCAATCCGGCCGTCCCGACGAAACTCGCGGATCGAGGAAGCTTTCAGGCGGTCGGGCTGGTCATGGACGCCGCCTCGTTTCTGCGCGAGCTGGCGCGCGAGCTGGGGTGGAAGCCATGAGTCGCCTGCTGGTCTGCCCGCCAGACTATTTCGGTATCGAATACGAGATTAATCCGTGGATGCGTCGTTCGAACGCCGTCAATTCAGAGCAGGCCGTGTGCCAGTGGCATCACCTCATGCGGGTGTTGGAGCGGGAAGTGGGCGCGGTTCTGGAACGGATGAAGCCGGTGCCGGGATTGCCCGACCTGGTGTTCACGGCGAATGCCGGCATCGTCGTTGGAGGCAAAGCTGTGCCGAGCCGTTTTCGCTATGCCGAACGACGGAAGGAAGAGGCGTATTTTGAGGACTGGTTTCGTGGGCAGGGGTATGACGTCGTCACGCTGGATCCTGGCCGGTTCTTCGAGGGAGCCGGGGACCTCTTGGGATTTCCTGACACCTGGTTCGGCGGCTATCGACAACGATCGGATATCCGTGTGTTCCCGACGCTCAGCGAGTGGTTCACCCGAGAGATTATTCCCCTCGAATTGGTGGACAATCGATTTTATCACCTCGACACCTGCTTGTGCCCCTTGAGCGGCGGTGAACTCCTGTATTTCCCTCCCGCCTTCGATCACTATGGGCAAGCGGCTCTTGCCGAACGGATCGCTCCTTCCAGACGTCTCGTAGTGCCGGAAGCTGAGGCTCTCAGGTTTGCCTGCAATGCCGTCTGTGTCGGGAAACACGTTGTGCTGCCCGTCGGCTGTCCGGAAACAGAATCCCTGTTGACCTCGCGCGGCTATCTCCCTCATCCAGTCCCGCTCGATGAATTCATGAAATCGGGCGGCTCGGCCAAGTGTCTCACGCTGGCCCTCGACTGATTTTGACGGCTGCTGAAAATGGCTGCGTCCTCATCCGCCCAACCCTGGCGGTTATTTCACCCTCCCGCCCTGAGTCTGCGAAGACAGACTCTTCGCCCCTGGACGCGCAGGTTCCCAGACTTCGTTCTCGGCTCGAACAAATCCTCAACGTAGCCAAGAGGCTACGCCTCCGGTTTCTTCTCGCCTGCGGCCTTGCCCAGGAAGAGGGGGCGTTGACGCGCCGGGGCCGGGTGGGTGAGAAGGACGGCCATTTTGAGCAGCCTCCTGACTTTTTAATGTTTTCACAGCAAGCGGAAACTTCCCACGTAGGGCTGTGAAGAATGATGCTTACGATGTGCCGATTCAGGGTTTGCTTCGGAAGAGAAAAGATCCGTACAGGCCGGCGATGGCGATGGTGACGAGTTCGATCGTCAGCAGGAGTCGGCTCACCACGGCTTCGGGCGTCGGCGGTGTCAGGATGAAATGCAGGCCGAGGAATTCGGGAGCCTGTGCCGGCGGGGTTTCCCAGGGTGGGAAGAGGATTGCGAGGGACAGCGCAGCGACCATGCCGTATAGGAATTGGAGATTCAGCTGATCCGCCGGAGGTTCGACGCGTGGTGGTGGAGGCGGGGGAAGCTCATCGGGGTCTGCATGAAGCCGTTGGCCGCACTGTGTGCAGTAGCGGCTGATCTCCGGGAGTTCATGTCGACAGGATGGACAGAGTTTCATGTGCGGTTCCGTGCCTAGGCTACACGGAACCGCGTTGAGTTGCTAGATGGGGGTGAGATTGGATTAGCCCAATACTCAGAAGTGGTAACTGAGGCCGACGGAGAAGATGAATGCACTATAGGTTGCACGATATCCAAGGGCCGCGTTGGGGTCGCTGTCTTTGGATGTATAACCAATACGGGCTAAATTGTACTTCCCTTCTCCGAAAACAGTCCAATTCCGAGTGATGTAGTAACGAACTCCCACCTGCGAGTTCAGCCCTATTGCCGTCCCTGATTGTGTCCCTCCAGTGGCATCCTTCCTGGTAGCGAAGAAGATGCCTGGTCCGATCGCTACGTAAGGCTGGAGTCTAGTTTTGTGATACCGAAGGACAAGATTCATCGGAGCCCAGGTGACTATTCGATTGTGTTCACCCGAAACTTGGCCGAGCGGCAGCGACCCCCCGGGCCCTGAAATAGTGGCATTTTGATCCTTGATATGGGGGGTGGTGTAAAATAACTCGGTTTCAATCCCGAGCCAACGGGCGCGCGCAAAATAATGCCCTAGCTTGATCCCACCCATGAGAGAAGACTTAAGGCTCAAATCTGATGAACTGAGTCCACCAAACCCATCTTGAGTCAGTTTGACATTGCTCAGGCTCTGCGGAAAGGTCACGCCGAACTGCCCCGCCACATAGGATTCCGCATACGTGGCCGACGGAACGAGCGCAGCGTGGATCATCAGGGCTGTGAGAAGGCTACATCGGAAGAGAACGTTGGCTGTTTCTGCTGTATTCATTGAAGATCCTCAAGGCTCAAAGTTGGCACCCGGGATCATCCTATCGGCCTGTCCCGTGAGCACGAAGAAAAATGTGAAATCCGGTAGGGAGTGAGCAAGCCATGTGCCACGAGAGAAGGAGGGGTTTCTCTCTGTGTTTACAGGGCCAGATAGACCGACCGGCCCTCTTGATTGTCTGGTCTGACAGGCGATTTGTACAGGCCTGTTCATTGACAGGGGAAAGAGGCGGTTCCTATAATCCGCCCGCCGGATGACTGACCCACAAACCCTATTGGTCGTAACCCATTCCCTAGGCGACTTTCCCTCATTATGCAGATAGTCAATCGTATCGGAGTGATCGGTGCCGGTGCCTGGGGGACCGCTCTTGCCAAGCACATGGCGGAAAAGGGACTTCACGTCAGGCTTTGGGCTTATGAACGGGACGTCGTCGATTCGATCAACCAGACGCACGAGAATCGGGTCTTTCTGCCCGGTGTCACCCTGCCGCCCTCGCTCACTGCGACCAATTCTCTTGCGCAAGCCGCGAGCGATTGCGAAGGTCTCCTCTTCGTCGTACCCTCGCATGTGGCCAGGCTCGTCCTCCAGCAGCTCGCTCCCGTCTTGTCCCCTTCCATGCCCGTGATCAGTGCGACGAAGGGTGTTGAGGAAGAGACCTTCAAGCTCATGACGCAAGTAATGCAGGACATTCTCCCCGCGACGCTGCATCCCAAGCTGATGGTTTTGTCCGGGCCGAGCTTTGCAGCAGAAGTGAGCCAGGGGCAGCCCACTGCTCTGTGTCTCGCGGGGCAGGAGACTCCGCTGGTGAGTACATTTCAATCGGCGTTGATGACGCCCGCGCTGCGTGTTTATGTGGATAGCGATATGATCGGTGTCCAATTGGGCGGGGCCCTGAAGAACGTGATGGCGTTAGCTGCCGGGGTCGTCGACGGACTGGGCCTCGGTCATAATGCGCGGGCCGCATTGATTACGAGAGGGTTGGCTGAAATGGTCCGGCTCGGGAATGCGATGGGCGCCGATGCGCGAACCTTTTATGGGCTCTCGGGTGTGGGGGATCTCGTTCTTACCTGCACCGGAGCCTTGAGTCGGAATCATACGGTCGGCGTAAGACTGGGAAAAGGCGAGCAGCTGGAGATGATTCTCGGCAGCATGCAGGCCGTGGCCGAAGGTGTGCGGACTGCCCGGGCGGCGTCGGGATTAGCCCAACGCCACGGAGTCGAGATGCCGATCGTGCGGGAGATCAACGCGGTCCTGTTCGAAGGAAAGTCCTGCCGCAAGGCGGTGACTGATCTCATGGAGCGCGACGCAAAGCCGGAGAAAGGACAGGCGTGAATCCTGAGGCGCTTGAACGACTGCTGAACAAGGTGCGGGCGGGCACTCTGCCTGTGGCGACAGCTATCGGGCGGTTCCGCACCCTGCCTAATGAAGATCTCGGCTTTGCCTCGGTGGATCACCACCGGTCGTTACGGCAAGGATTCCCCGAGGTCATTTTCTGCGAGGGGAAGACGTCGGCCCAGATCCGCGCCATTGCCAAGGCGTTATTGAAACATCATCGCCCGTTGTTGGCGACGCGCGCGACTCGCCAGGTTGCCACGCTCATTAAACGGCTTGATCGTCGAGCTATCTATCATGACGAGGCGCGCATCGTGTCGATCCGTGACCCCAAGCGGCGGCTGCAGGGGCACGTCTTGGTGATTACAGCCGGCACCTCGGACATTCCTGTCGCGGAAGAAGCGAGAGTGACGGCGGAGATCATGGGGAGTCGGGTTGAGACGCTCTATGACGTGGGCGTGGCCGGCATTCATCGGTTGCTGGAGCGTCAGAGCCGACTGATGCAAGCCCGGGTGGTCGTGGTGGTCGCAGGGATGGACGGAGTCTTGCCAAGCGTGGTCGGCGGGCTGGTTCCCTGTCCAGTCGTGGCCGTGCCGACGAGTCGGGGCTACGGCGCGAGTTTCGGTGGACTCGCTGCGTTGTTGACGATGTTGAACTCCTGCGCGGCGGGGGTCGGCGTGATGAACATCGACAATGGGTTCGGGGCCGGGTGTCTTGCGCACCGGATCAATGTGCTGGATATGCGCGACGAGCGACAAGGGCGTGACAAGCGCGAAAGGTGAGATGCTGAACGGGCGATAGGTCTTACTTCTCGCGCCAGTCGCGCCTGTCTCGCGAGTCCAGCCTCGGCTTATTTCACTTCAATAGTTCCGCGCTTCGGCCAGGCAACCATCTGTGTCCTGGGGCCTTTCTCGCCGTTCGCCAGCAACTTGGCTCGCACTTCGAAATGATAGAGCCCTGCTCCCGACGCGACCTTCTTCTGGTCCAGCCCGTCCCACGACAGTATGACACTGATTCGTGGAGGGGTGGCGCCGTCGGTCGAGGCGGCGTGCGGCTCCAGTGGTTTCCGTGTGGTCAGAAAACGGAGCGAATTTTTCGACGGCGACGTGATGAATGAGGAGACTTCCAACAGAGTTGCGCCGTTCAGCTCCTTGGGCAGCTGGACCAAGGCAGAAAACTGCAACGAGCCGGACGAGACCGTATAGGGATTGGGGGAGACTTTCAGGTCGAGAATCTTGAGCTCCGGTTCGGGGCGCGGGGCCTGGTGGGGTTTTGATTTTGCCGAGGCGGCAGGCGGGGTCCAGAGCAGCAGCGCGGCGCAGAGCAGCATCCAGGCGACTCGACCACTCCACGATTCGAATAACTCCGAGTAGGGTGTGATCAAGGACCGGAAGATCATCATAGGGCTATGCGCGTGACCAGCCTGTTGTTACGAAGCCCTCAGTCGGTGGGCCAGTGCAGTGGGGATAACACAGCGTCGGTAGGCTGTCAATGCTTGTCCTGAGCCGATTGCCGTTCGGGCGCGCCTTGGGTAAGATGGGCGCGGTTTGAATAGAGCAGTGAAAGGACGCACGTGGGCGCGCATCTCCATTTTGATTGTTATTCCGGCATCAGCGGCGACATGACTCTCGGCGCGCTCGTGGATGTGGGAGTCCCGTTTTCCGATTTGGTGAGCGGACTGAAGCGACTCCGGCTTTCAGGGTTCACGCTACGGAAGCGGCGGGTGCGTCGAGGGGCGATCCATGCCACGAAAGTGGACGTCGTGATCACGACGGGATTGAGTAAGCCGCTTCCGCTTCATCGGATCCACGCCATCCTTTCCGCGAGTCGACTCCCGGACAAGATTAAGCAGCAAAGCCGATCCGTATTCGATCTATTGGCCGAAGCGGAAGGGCAGGCCCATCGTGTGGCGAAGGGTCATGTGCATTTCCATGAAGTGGGGGTCCTGGATTCATTTGTCGATATCGTCGGCGGGCTGATCGGCTGTGACCTGTTGGGCGTGACGCGCGTGACGGCCTCCCCGGTCAATGTTGGAACGGGGACGTTGCAATCGGCTCACGGGATCCTGCCGGCGCCTGGTCCGGCGGTCGCCATTCTGTCGAAGGGGATTCCGATCTATAGTGCCGGGCCTGCCCGTGAGCTCACTACGCCGACCGGCATGGCCTTGTTGCGTACGCTGACATCGGAGTTCGGTCCCATGCCGGTGATGGCGCCGACGGCCATCGGTTACGGAGCGGGTGATGCTGATCCTGAAGGCTGGCCGAATACCTTGCGCGTGTTCCTCGCACGACCGTCATCCCGGAGCGCGCGCGAACGTGATGCCGTGCTTCAGGTTGAAACCAACCTCGACGATGTGAACCCCCAAATCTATGAGCATGTGATCGAACAGTTATTCTCCCGTGGGGCGCTCGATGTGACGCTCGCACCAGTCATCATGAAACGTGGGAGACCCGGCATCGTCCTGACCTGTCTGGTTGCTCCGACACAGCTGGATCAGATTCTTGACGTCTTGTTTGAGGAAACAACGGCATTGGGAGTCCGGGTTCGCGAGGTAATGAGACAGATCCTCCCTCGGCGGTTTATGGCGGTCAAAGTACGTGGAGGAGTTGTCCGGATGAAGATAGCCGATGTGAGCGAGACGACGACCAAAGCAGTTCCGGAATATCTCGATTGCAAACGGATTGCCGAACGAACGGGCCGTCCCGTGAAGGAGGTGCTCGAAGACGCGGCACTGGCCTATGCCAAACAGCGGGTGGCTCGGCCGACGGGCCGGCGATGACGGTCCTGCTCTACAGCCTCCTGTTCCTCGTATCCGTCGCGGTGACGTTGGGGGCCTGCACGCTGTTTACCAATGCCATTGAGTGGCTGGGCAAGCGATTCGATCTGTCCGAGGGCGCGGTCGGCGGTGTGTTGGCAGCCATTGGCACCACCCTTCCTGAAACGTCGATCCCCATCATCGCCATTTTCTTCGGGGCCAGTCGTGCCGAAGCGGAGGTGGGGTTGGGTGCGATCCTCGGCGCTCCCTTCATGCTGAGCACCTTGGTGATCCCCATCTTGGCCATCTTGCTGGTGGTCTACGCCGGCCTGGGGAAGCGAAGCGCCGCCTTTCGATTGAATTATCAAGATGTGAAGGGCGATCTCTCCTTCTTCGTGGTGGCCTATAGTGCCGCGCTGGCCTGTGCCTTTGTCCCGTCTCGGCTGATGCATGTCATGGCTGCAGTCGGGTTGTTGAGCCTCTATCTCTATTACGTAAAGCTGAAGTTCAGTGAGTCTGGTGAGGAGGGTGTCGAGGGCGGGCTTGATCCGCTGTTCTTTGCCAGAAAGGCGGCTGTCCCGCCGTTTGGACTCATCGGTCTTCAAGGAGTTCTTGGCTTGGCTGGTCTCGCGCTCGGAGCGCATCTCTTCGTGCTCGCCGCAGAAACAATTGCGGGGATCCTGTCGATTTCACCATTGATTCTGGCCCTCCTCGTCGCGCCCCTGGCGACCGAGTTGCCGGAGATGTCGAACAGTTTTCTCTGGCTCTACCGAAAGAAGGATCGCCTGGCGGTAGGGAATGTCACAGGCGCAATGGTCTTTCAGGGTACAATCCCGGTCTCGATCGGGCTCTTGGGCACGGACTGGGCGCTGGCACCGACGGCACTGATCACCATGGTGCTCGCTGTGGCGGCGGCCACTTTCTTGTTCGTACAGGCTGTGTGGGGCGGTCTCTGGCGACCCTGGTTGCTGAGTGGGAGTGCGGTCCTTTATATAGGGTATGTGGTGTACCTGTACGGTTGGTGACCAAGTGAGAGGGTTTGTCTGGTCTTTCTGGTTTGTTTCGTTCATTTGGTTGGTTTAGTTTCAACAAGGAGCAAGTCAGTGAGAACACAACAAGACAAACCAAATAAACAAAACAAACCAAACAACCCCGAGCGCGAGGCGCGTCCGCTATTGGGTATCACGATGGGAGATCCGGCGGGGATCGGCCCGGAGGTGATTGCGAAGGCCTTGGCTGGGGCAAAGGTGCGACGACTCTGTCGTCCGCTGGTCATCGGCTCGCTTCCGGTTATGCAGCAAACGGTCAAGAGTCTGAAACTCAAGATGAACGTGATTCGAGTGGAGGGCCACGAGGCGGTGTCTCCACAGTCGAATCATCTCGCCGTGCTGGACCCGCTCGATCATCCTCTTGGGCGGTTCCCGCGTGGTGTCGCGGCGCCTGAAACTGGGGCGGCGTCCGTGCTGTTCATCAAGAAAGCCGTGGAGCTTGCGGAACTTGGCTGTATCGACGGCATCGTCACCGCACCGATCAACAAAGAAGCGATCAACATGGCCGGCTGTCATTTCCCGGGCCATACGGAACTGCTGGCAGACCTGACCGGGACTCAGGAGTCCGGCATGATGATTGTCGGCGGACCGCTCCGAATCATGTTTGTGACGACCCACGTCGCGATCAAAGAATTGCCGTCACTCCTCACCCAGGCCAAGATCGAAAAAGCCATCAGACTGGCTCATTTGGCGTTGAGGGACCTCTTCGGGATTAAGAAGCCGAGAATCGGTGTCGCCGCGTTGAACCCTCATGCTGGAGAACATGGACTGTTCGGGGACGAAGAGGCACGGGTCATTCTCCCGGCGGCTCGTGCAGCGCAGGCCCAGGGTATTCGTGCCAGCGATCCCTTGCCGGCCGATACGCTGTTCGGCAAGGCAGCGAGGGGCGATTACGACGGTGTTGTTGCCCTGTACCACGACCAAGGGTTGATTCCCTTGAAGCTTGTCGCCTTCGGAACCTGCGTGAACCTGACGGTGGGGTTGCCGATCATTCGCACCTCGGTCGATCACGGGACGGCATATGATATCGTGGGGGAGGGCATCGCAGATCCAGGCAGTCTGGTCGAGGCGATCACACTGGCCGCCACGTTAGCGAAGAGACGGTAGGGCATTCGTCGAGGAAGCCAGAACCAGACAATCGAGACAAGCCAACAAAGCAGGGGCATAGGAGTGTACTGATGACCAACCAATCGGGCGCAGCGGTTGAGATGCTTCAGAAGCAATTGAAGGAATTGGATGCGATTTTCAAAGAGACCATGGACACGCTCAATACCGTCGCCGGAGTCGAACGAGTGGCAAAGTGGAAAGCCAAGACGACTGCGCTCATCACAGAATCCCTGGGCCAGAAAGAAGGGCAGAAGTTTGCCGCCCTGCAGCCGGGGCCGTCTTTTACCAATGACTTGGTGGAAGAGTTTACCGATCTCATCGACTATTTCCGAACCCCGCTTTCCGATCTGGCGAAACAACTGGCGAAAGCAGCTCCTCGTCCTTCCGGCGGGAATTGACTGGTGTCGATCCCTGATCTCCCTCCACCGAAGAAACGCCTCGGCCAAAACTTTCTGATCGATCCCAACATCGTGCGCAAAATTGTCGCGCTGGCGGAACTGGGTTCCAGCGACCACGTGCTGGAAATCGGTCCCGGCCGCGGCGTTCTGACAGAGGCGCTGTGCCACGTAGCCGGTTGTGTGACGGCGGTTGAAGTGGATCCACGGCTCCATGCCTATCTCGAAACCAGGCAGGCGGAGCTTCCGAATGTGAAGCTGGTCTGTGCGGACGCCCTGACTTATCCGCTCGAGAGCCTGCCGATGGGGACGGCCGTCGTGGCCAATCTGCCCTACTACATTTCGACCCCGTTGCTCTTTAGACTGCTCGACCAGCGTGGCCGGTTTCCCAGGATGGTGCTTATGCTGCAGGCCGAAGTGGCCGATCGATTGGCGGCAAAACCAGGCGGGCCGGACTATGGCGTTCTCTCCGTGATGGCGCAGTATGCAGCCGACATCACCAAATCGTTTCGTGTCTCGGCCCAGTGTTTCCGCCCCAGGCCTGAAGTCGCCTCGGCGGTGGTGCTGTTGCGCACGAAAGAGCGCACCGGGCTCAACCAGCAGGAAGAAGTCGCATTTCGCACGCTCGTGAAGGCGGCCTTCGCGCATCGAAGGAAAACACTCGTTAATTCTCTGCGAGACGAAGGGTATGAACTTCATCGAGTTGCCGTGACATTGCAGCGATTAGATATTGCTCCGACTCGCAGGGCAGAGACGTTGTCGGTTGAAGACTTCCTCCGGCTCGCTCTTGCGCTCGGTTGACGAGGGACGAGAGCTACCTATGGCTCGCCTTGGCCATCTCCCGTTTGAAATGACCTGTCCCCTGTGCTAGCATCGCGATCATGGCTGTCACCACTTCGGCCAAGCGGGGCGAGGCCCGCCGCGCCGCTTCCCCTCCCTCACACATTAAGCGAGAAGTGATCGGAGTCGTCCTGATCGCGTTGAGCCTGCTCACGCTCCTCAGTCTCGTCTCCTTCGTGCCCAATGGACTGAACTCGCCGGCGGTGTCAACGACTGCCGGTTCGGCCCCTTCACGCAATATGATCGGATCCGTCGGCGCCTTCTTCGCGTCGACCCTCTTTTCGTTGATCGGCGGCGCGGCCTACCTCTTCCCCATTCTGCTAGGTCTGATGGGCGTCCGCTGCTTCACTCAGAGCGACCTGTCGATCCGTCTGCGAAACGCCGGCGCCTCGCTGGCGGCACTCCTGTTTCTCAGCGGTTTTCTCCATCTTGAAATCATGGCGGTGCCGACACTTTCGAGCGGTCTCATTTATCGAGGGATGGCGGGAGGCTTCTTCGGGCAACTGTTAGCCGAGAGCTTACGAGCGTATTTTGCGAGTACTGGCGCCCACATTTTGATTGTGGCAGGACTGTTAGTCTCGTTGCTCTTCACGACACCCATTTCTCTATCGGAAATTGCTCAGCGGCTTCCAGGCTGGGGCAATTGGCTGTTCAGCAGGGTGCGCGCGTGGATTCCGGAGCGAGGAGTGGACGAATCCGTTCCAGAGTTTTCACGGAAAACAAAACAGAAATCCTCGAAATCCATCCGCGCGGTGATTGAGGAGGCTCTTCCCGAGGCGGCTGCGGAACCGGAACTGGATTGGCCGGTCATTCAGCCATCACGACGACCGACTCCCGAACCGGCTGAGCCGATTGAATCCGAGTTGGACCAACCGGTTTTTGCCGTCCAGGCAAAGGCGGGGGACTATACTTTGCCGGACCCGGCGGTGCTCTTGAGCGAACCTTCAGGCCCCCTGGGGCGTGTTACGGAAGAGGAAATCAAGGCGCAATCGGATGTGCTGACCCGCGCGCTGTTAAGCTTCGGCATCGCGGGCAAGGTGACGGAGGTTCGTCCTGGACCGGTCGTGACGATGTACGAGTTCGAGCCGGCGCCGGGGACCAAAGTCGCGCGCATTGTGAATTTGGCCGACGACCTGGCGTTGGCGCTGAAGGCCATCAGCCTGCGGATCGTCGCGCCGATTCCGGGAAAATCGGTGGTGGGGATCGAGGTGCCGAACCTCTATCGCGAGACGGTGTCGATGAAGGAAGTGATGACGAGCGAGGCGTTTTCACGCGCCAGATCGAAGCTCAGTTTGGCCTTGGGAAAAGACATTTTCGGCGCTCCCCTGATCACCGATCTGAAAACGATGCCGCACTTGCTGGTAGCCGGTGCCACCGGGGCTGGGAAAAGCGTCAGCCTCAATACGATGCTTCTGAGCCTGCTATTTTCAGCTCGGCCCGATGAGGTCAAGCTGCTCCTGATCGATCCCAAGATGCTCGAATTCCAAACGTACGACGGCATTCCACATCTCTTGCGTCCGGTCATCACCGATCCCAAGTCGGCGGCGCGCGGGCTCAGTTGGGTCGTGGCTGAAATGGAGCGGCGCTATAAGTTGCTTTCCGAGGCCGGGGTGCGGAACATCGATGCCTACAATCGAAAGGTTGCCGGGACACAGGGCGTGATGGAGGCGGATTCGGCGGCCAAGTCGGACCAGCCGGAATTACCGATCCAGTTTCTATCCGAAGAGGAGCGGCTCTCTGCCGGAGAGACTGCGCTTCCGGATGGCAGCCCCGGATCGTTCTTGCCGCCGCCGACTCCGCCGGAGCCCTTGCCCTATATCGTGGTGATGATCGATGAATTGGCGGATTTGATGATGGTGGCGCCGAAGGAAGTGGAAGACAAGATTGCGCGTTTGGCGCAGATGGCCCGCGCGTCGGGCATCCATCTCGTGCTGGCGACGCAGCGTCCATCGGTTGACGTGCTGACCGGGTTGATCAAGGCGAACTTCCCGGCCCGCATTGCCTTCCAGGTGTCGTCGAAGACCGATTCACGCACCATCCTGGATGCCAACGGTGCGGAAGCACTTCTTGGTCGTGGCGACATGCTCTATATGGCCTCGGGGACAGGACGGTTGATGCGGGGACACGGATCGTTTGTGTCGGATGACGACGTTCGCCGCGTAGTCGAGTTCGTGAAGGATCAAGCAAGGCCCGCCTACAATCAGGAGCTGCAGATTGCGCTGAAGCAGGAAGAGGCGAAAGAGGAAGAGGCATTGGACGAAGTGTATGAACAGGCCAAAGAATTGGTCCTGTCTACCGGCCAAGCCTCTGCATCGTTGATTCAGCGTCGGTTGCGGGTGGGCTATCCTCGGGCGGCTCGGATGATCGAGCAAATGGAGGCAGACGGCCTCGTGGGCGCGGCCGGTCGCGATGGGCGGAGAGAGGTCGTTGGGCGTCGAGGGCCGGTTGGAGCAGAGGAGGCATGAAGCGGGCTGGGGAGCTGCTGTGCTCGTAGAACGTGCACGGTGAGAATGACGAGAAGGGAGCGGCCAGACTATCCTTCTTGCTCGCAGAGCCCCCACGATAAATCGGTGGTCGCTCGATGCGCGCAGTAAAGGATGGTCTGGCCGCTCCCTTATAGAGGAATGGAAAATCGAAGAAGATGAATCTGAAAATGCGAATCGGAACGGTTGTCTGGCCCTCTCTTTGCGGCATACTCTGCGGGTTCTTAATGGTATCCATGGTTTTCTCCGCTGGAGACGAGAGCGATGAGAAAGCGTTGAAGGAAGTGCGGGAGGTGGTCAAGCAGCTCCAGGCAAGGTATGAGAAAACGAAAGATCTCCAGGCGGATTTTACGCAGAAGACCACGATCGAGGGGTTTGAGCGGCCGGTGACATCTTCGGGTAAAGTCTATATCAAGAAGCCGGGCCGGTTACGATGGAATTATCTCGATCCGTCGGTCGAGGACATCTATGTCAATCGGGATGATGTCAAAGTGTATGTGCCGGAGCACAAACAGGTGTTGGTCGGGAAGCTTACGCAAATGGCAGCCTCCAAGGCCCCGTTGGAACTCTTGCAAGGGGCGGCCAAGCTGGAGGAGTCGTTCGATATTGAGCCGACGCCCGGGAAGGGACGTGGCGTGGGAGGGATCCGGTTACTTACCCTTTTGCCTAAGTCACGCGAAGGTGAGGCGGGGAGATCGTTACAACGGATTGTGCTGGAAGTATTTCCCAAGACCTACTTCATTCGGACGATCTCTCTCTACGAAGTCAGCGGCAATGTCGCGAATTTTGAATTTTCGTCGCTCCAATCCAACGTGGGTCTCAGCGATGCACTCTTCGATCTAAAGTTGCCGGCCGATGTGGAAGTGGTGAAGGCTCCGGTATTCAGTACCCCCCAGTGAATGCGACGGAAACCGCTTCGAGGATGCTCGTTGGACGAGTAAGGAGCAAGTGAATTCATGAGTCAGCCAATGGTCAGTTCCTTAGTTGAAGCGGTTGATCAGGCAATCGAAAGGTTGGATCTCGATCGGCTCTCTCGTGAGTATTGGGACCAGAACGAGTTCCTGTTTGTTCCTCAGTTTCTTCCTCGGTCGGTGGTCGAAGAGTATCTCGTTCCTCAGGCGCAAGGGGTGAAGAGCGAACTGAATCGCAACTACATTCCCGGTCACAAAAAGGGCGGGAGCGTAAGCTATTACACTGTAATGGAAAAGGCCCCGCGCTTTCTCGATCTGTACCGATCCGGGGCCTTCATTGAATTCTTGAGCCGTCTGGTGAAGGCCAAGCTCAGTCTATGCCCCGAGAGCGACCCCCATTCCTGCGCGCTCTACTACTATACGGAGCCGGGGGACCATATCGGGTTTCACTATGACACGTCCTACTACAAGGGGGCTCGGTATACCATTCTGATGGGACTCGTCGATAAGTCTACGCAATGCAAACTGGTCTGCGAGCTCTTTAAGGATGATCCTGTGAAGCCCCCTCGGCATCTGGAGTTGATCACACAACCGGGCGATCTCGTCATCTTCAACGGAGATAAGCTCTGGCATGCGGTGACTCCACTTGGTGAGGGGGAGGAACGGATCGCCTTAACAATGGAATACGTCACCAACCCGGACATGGGAACCTTCAAGCGGCTGTATTCCAACCTCAAAGATTCCTTTGCCTACTTCGGTCTCCGCACAGTCTTCAAGCAGGTCTTCACGGCTCCCAAGCGACAGCGCTCTTAGGAGCCTGTCCGACATTGACCTTTCTGCTGCGGCGAACGATCCGCAACCATCTGCGTCGTTTTCGGCCAGAAAAAATCCTCAATGTATTCCAGCGAATACACCTCCGGTTTTTCCGGGCCTGCGGTCTCGCATCTGGCCGCACCTCCTTCGCCTCGTCACGAAGGCAATGTCGGACAAGCTCCTAGCAGGATGCTGAAAAAGTCCGCCAGCATCGTTCTCGCCTCGAAAGCATCCTCAACGTAGCCCGGAGGCTACGCCTCCGGTGCTTTCATCGGCTGTGGCCTTGCTGGACAGCTTTTTTGAGCATCCAGTGAGAGTGTTCTTTTGTGGTGCTGCATGGGGGAACCATTGAAATTCTCGCGTGTCAACAGAGTTTCCCAGAAGCCTTCTAGCGCACATTAAATCAATATACCGGATTTTTTTGCCGCCTGGGTTATGCCCGGCTGGGCCGGGCTACTGGGCTGAGACAAGCCGGCTCCTGAAAACAATTATGAAGATTCAATTGAAGTCGTCGATCGGTAAGTTCGATATGACGAGGGAGTGCTCCCGTAGGTTGCTCAAAAAGGCCGGACTTCCCTTCCCAGCGATCCTCGGTACGCCAAGACTCACCTCCTCCCAGGCGTAGCCACTCGCTTTCAGTTCCGCTCAGGGGTAGCTGGGGTGATCCTCGCTGCGCGCGAAAGCTCGAAAGGTGCTGAACCACGTTAATAAGGTGTAGCAATCTCTGCAGGCCGCTCAAAATGCTCCGCTAGCAAGGCCGCAGGCGAGTGAACACCGGAGGCGTACCCTCTGGGGTACGTTGATGATTTTCATGAGCCGAGAACAAAGTTAGCGGGCATTTTCAGCAGCCTGCTAATTATCGGAAGGCGCGGGTGGGTGGCCAACCCCAGCGGCCCGGCGTAGTACCGCACGCAGCACATCGCGATTGTATGGTTTGGTGAGGCAGGAGAATGCGCCGCTGGACAAAGACCTCGTACGGTAGTCCTGTGATGTAAAGGCGGTGAGAACAATTACGGGGAGTGAGGGCGCGATTGCCTGGATTGTCTCCAGTACAGCTACCCCATCTCCATCGGATACTCCAATGTCGAGCAAGACCGCGGCAAATTCGACAGTCTTCGCCTGCGTCAGCGCATCGCGACAGGTCGAGACTCCAGTCACGTGAAAGCCCTCATATTCAATGAGATCGTAAAGGGCAGTCAGGATGTCGGGGTCGTCGTCGACAATCAAGGCGGCCGGATGAGCAGTTAGGAGATTCATCGGCGTCTCTTCGGGAGATAAGAAGGCAGGGCGACTTGGAGCAGGAAATTTAAGAGGCATTGAGGAGCACGTCCTACTCACGGATGAACTATCCGTTCGTTGGCCATCACTCGATGACAAGGGTGGCCTGAGTGATTCCCTCAGGCGGACGGGCTGTACCATTCGCGTTGGCCCTGGTACGAGGGTACACCTTCATCGACTGACCGACCAAACGAGGTCGCCCGGAGCGGAGCGCCATCATCCGTTTCGGGAAAGGACCCTGGCGAGACGTTTCCAAATCTGCCAGAGAAGCCTGAAGTGACTGAGCGATCAGCCAAGCGAGTTTCAGGTCAGGAGTCCAATACACCGCATCGCGCAGACGATCGACGAGATCACCAGGGAGGCTGACGGTCAGCCTGACAGTTCGAGGTTGTTGTCGTCCGGCCTTGCTCGGCCTGGAAGACTGACTAGCGCCCCTGCGGCGCTCATTCTTGATCGAGTTGCTCGGAGTGGCCTGATGAGTTAGCGACATTGATGTACACCTCTCAAGGTTGCTATGAAATGAAGCGGTCTGGTTCCCCGGACTACGGTCGAATTTCATATCTTAGCTGGCCCCTTCCAGATTGGGGGGCCGCGTCGCTGCTGAGGGGCATGACGCGGCCCCGATGGCGGAAGCGGATGGCGGTGGGAGGGCTCCGGATGGGCACAATCCAGAGGTAGTCCCACCTGCGTGACAGGCACTTACCTGTTGGGCGGGGACCCACCGGCTTCTCGCTTCGCCAAAAAGATTCCAGCTTCTGACCATCGGCTTCCTACCATTCATATCCATATCGAGTGATACCAGAGCTACAGCAACCCTCGTACCAGAGTCTTCTCAGAGAGAACAAACTAACATCCGTGAGGTAAGTTATTGAGTAAACGAGATTTGTTTAGTGAATTTGGAGAAATTGATTATAGGGCAGAGGTGTATCTGATTCAGTACGACCCATACTCTTGGAGATACAGGCTCACGAATTACTGATGAGACCGTCAAAGTGTGCGCGTATAACTTTCCTCACAAGTGGTGTTTCTCCAGGAAAACAGGCAATTATTGAGCAAACGCTACGCACTATTTGATGGTCGGCTCAGTATGATGGGTAGAAGGGCGAAAGAGGGAGGGAATGATCGAGCACGAACTACTGATGCAGGTGTTTCATCGCGGCAGCACAGAGGATGATGAAGAAGCCGATCCAGAGCGCGGCTCGCTGGAAGGGGATCGCTTCGTAGGATATTTCCTCGTCTTCGTCTGCCTCGTCTGATTTAAAGAGCACGGTATAGAGGAAGAGCGTGAGCAGGCAGAGGACGAGAAATAGTTTGATAAAGAAGACGGTCAGGTATTTCGCATGGTGTTGGATCCCGCTGCCGGTTTGCGAAGTGATGACCTGATTGACATAGTGGAAGTTGACGCCACCGGTGAACAGCAGGACGACGAGCAGGATGCCCGCGACTTTCTTGTAATGCTGATAGAACACATCGGTGATCGGCTTGATCTGTTCCTTGGCGACCGCCTTCTTCAGCCCTGGGGTTACTGCCATGACGAGGAACGCGAGTCCGCCGATCCAGATGACCGCAGACATCAAGTGGAACCAATGATTGATGATCGGGATCAGCGTATTGAGGTCTGTCAAGATGCTTTGAAGTGGGTCCATAAATTAGCGGCGGTGAGCAGGAAGGGTGGAGGAATTTACGAGCCGCCGAGCGGTCCTATCCCCGACTCCTCACTCCTTGCCCTTCGCGTCGAAATTGAAGACTGGTGCGTCGTTGCCGAACCGTTTCTTGCGGAGTTCTTCCATCAGCTCAATGGTAATCAGGGGGATGCTGTTCTCGCGTGCGTGCTTTTCGACGCCCTTTTTCACCATAGCGCGCAAGAAATAGGGAATCCGGTTGAGCCGTGTTTCCGAGTCCGCATCCCATGCCACATCGCCTTCCTCAGGCGTATTAAATGCGACTTTGATCTTCTCGCCGCCCTTCGGCGTGTAGAGGCACCATTGATCTTCGTCCAGCCAGTCACCGTGATCGACGTAGGGGCGTGCGCGGCAGCCTCCGCAGATGTCCGTGTATTCGCAATCGCCGCATTTGCCTTTAAGTTGCGGATAGCGGAAGGAATTGAAGACGTCGGATTTTTCCCACAGGTCTACGAAGCTTGTATCGCGGATATTCCCGGCTGACAACGGCATGTAGGGGCAAGGGGTCAATTCGCCGTTGGGAGTCACGCGCGCATAGTTGGTGCCCGCAAGGCAGCCGCCGCCCATATACCCTGTCGCTTTGGTGATCGGAGAGTTCGGGTCCTTCTCGTACGCCAGCCGTTTGAAGTGCGGCGCACAGCGTGCCCGAACGAGCATGCCCTTGTAATTATCCTGACAGTTGACGAGGTAGCCGAGCACCTCTTCGTACTGAGCCGGGGTGATGTCGGTGAGTTCTTCGCCGCGGCCCGTGCAGACCATGAAGAAGACATTGAGCACCTTGGCGCCAAGCTGGTGCGCCCAATCGATCACGGCAGGCAATTCCTGGTAATTCATGGGCTGCGCGCTGAAGTGCACTTGGAAGGCCAAGCCGTTCCGTTTGCAGGCCTCGATGCCTGCGAGTGCGGCTTCCCATGCGCCCGGCACGCCACGGAAATGATTATGCTTCTGGGGGTCGAGCGAATCGATACTGATGCCCATGCCCATCACGCCGATCTCGACCAGGTCCTTCGCGATCCGGTCGTTGATCAACATGCCGTTGGTCCCGAACACGACCATGAAGCCGAGTTTCACGGCGTGGCGCGCGATGTCGAGGATGTCAGGACGGACGAGCGGTTCACCGCCTGTGATCACGAGGAGGCAGCCCTTGTTGACCTCGGCAATTTGATCGATGAGCTTGTAGCATTCTTCGGTCGAGAGTTCGTCATCCCCGCCGGCGGATTTTGTCGTCGCGTCGAGATAGCAATGGTCGCACTTGAGATTGCAGCGCTTCGTGAGGTTCAGGGCGATGAGATAGGGTTTGAAGTCGTCGACGGTCCGGCCGTCGTGCGGCGCAGGAGCAGTGGATGACGGAGTAAAGAACTGCGATACTTGTTGCTGGATGGAGCCGAGCGTTCCCCCTAGCGCCTGGAAATTCAGGACCGGCAGCGACCTTCCCATCAGTGGCTGGCCCCGGACTTCGATGAGCCGGTCAGGTTCGCGATCATGTCCTTCAGGTTTCCGGTCTTCATGGCTTCCGCCATGTAGTCCTTGGCTTGTTCGATACCCTCATTAGCCACTTCGGCCGTAATGGCCTTGACGCCTATCTTATCGGCATGTTTTTCGATGAGAGCACGGGTACACTCGCGCATGAACCCTTCAGGAGCTCGTTCGAGTCGTGATTGAGCCTCAGATGTCCAGGTATAGGGAGAGGCAGGTTCCGCCGCGTGGCCATTTCCGTTTCCATGACCGTTCTCGTGGGAGGCGGTCGTGCCGTTGGTGCCGTTCGTCGCAGCGGCCACGGTAGCCTGCGCTTCGGTTGAGGCGCCGGTCCCCTTGTTCGCAAAGATCGGGGTGTAATCTTCCGAGGCTGCTTCCTGAATCATGGGTGCGGCATATTCCAGGGTGATCGTGGTCATGCCGAGCTTGCGAGCGGTCTTTTCGATTTTGGCCTTGGCGCGCCGGCGTTGGAAGCCGGCCGGGACTGCACGGATTGCTTCCTTGGCGTCCTTCGTCCATTGCATGGGGACATCGTCGTAGGCCAGGTCGGTTTCGAGGGCTCCTTCGGCGTTCGCCGCTGCCTCAAAGATTGTCTTGTCGACCAGTTTGAAGCGGTCGCCTCCGGCGGCGCAGACGGGGCACTTCACGGGCGTCTCGCCCTTGCCGATGTAGCCGCAGCCGTCGCAGACGAAGTAACTCTGTGTCATCCGATCCAGGTAGGCTTGTGTGCCGGCGCTGACTTTGGGTTTCTCTTCAACGATCTCGGTCATCATGCCGCTGAGCGTCGAGCCCATGAGATCCTTCGCCACGGACTCGTCAGCCTGCATCTTGTCGCGGTCGATGCCCGCGGCATCCAGGCTGCCACCCAGCGCGCGCATGGCGTCCATCGCGCCCTTGGGCAGGATGTGCCCCACGGCCGTATCGACGACTGTGTTGCTGATGATGGTGTGGCCCTTTTCGATGGCATAGCGGTGGATGGCCGTCTTGGCCACGCCTCTTGCGAAGACCGGGATCTTTTCCATTCGGCGGAGGGCTTCTTCCGTCCAGGCGATGGTGTATTCAGCCAACGTATCGATCGGCGGCACATATTTCCGGTTCGACACCAGGATATTGCAGGGCGCGGACCGTAAGAGATTTTCCGTGTTGCTGCCGATGTCCATATCCTCGTCGCTGTGCACGCCGATCCGTCCGACGATCAGCAATGCCGGGATATCCTTGCGCACGTATTGAATGATCTTTTCAAAGGCCTTGCCGTCCAGCAGGGTCGTCTTGACGTCGGTTTGCTCGGCCTGGGCGATTTCGCGGCAGATGTCGAGGTGCGACTGGTAGATCTTCGCGAGGCCGCTGTCGATGATTTCTTCGTGGAGCTTTTCCTGCTCCTTGAATCGGAATACCTTGCCGGCTTCCTCGTTGAGGACACCGGAGATGCTATGGAAGGCGGCATAATGGAAATAGGGATCGAAGGCCGAGATGGCTTCGACCGGCATATTGAAAGCCTTACCCAGTGCCAGGCCGGTCATGAGCCCGCCGAATGAATAGGGGCTGCCGTCCACCGCGACGACGATTCTGCCGCCGGTCATGGGCTGGGTCTGCTTGATGATCAGCATGTCCGAATTCCGCACGCGACGCAGTACGCGCTCGGTGTTGCTGCCGATTACGCTGTCCTTCACCGCGCCGACACCCAGGGCGCCCATGATGACCAGATCGTAGGCATTGGTATTGATGTCTTCGGCCAGCACTTTCCAGTTCCGGCCTTCGAGCGAGCGGCGCTCGATGGGCAGGTTGTTTTCCGCGCATTTCTTATCGACGTAGTCGAGGTAGGAGTCGGTGATGATCTGGAGACCACGGGTAATCAGTGAATCGTGGATTTGGCGCTGCCGGTCGAGTTCCTTTTCATCGTGGTATTCTTCGGGCAAGCCCGCTTCCATCTGTTTGAAGCGTTTGTCATGCATT
Source organism: Nitrospirota bacterium (assembly GCA_018971525.1). Taxonomy (GTDB): domain Bacteria; phylum Nitrospirota; class Nitrospiria; order Nitrospirales; family Nitrospiraceae; genus Palsa-1315. The sequence continues at coordinate 47,181 of JAGXAR010000010.1, read as the reverse complement.
TTGGCCGCATAGACGTGGCTGCCCACGATCTTCGAGCCGAAGGCTTTGGCGAAGTGAACTCCGACGTCGACTGCTGTATTGGAATGGTCGGAGTTATCGACCGGCACATAGATCGTCTTATACATTGAGATGTCTCCTCCGGATGCCCTCCAGGCCAGGGCGAACGAGAGTAATTGTCAAAATTTCCAAACGGTTGACGTACTTTCCCAGCCTCAAGGAACGCGCATGATAACACCGGCCTAAAATGGAATGCAAGGCGTCGGCGGGGCCGGTTGATCGGATCTAGGCCCCCGGGGTTACGACGGATTTTTCGCCTGAATCCTTTGCGGCGCGCAGCGATTGTCGGGAGCGGAGGATCTCTTCCAGAGACAGGAGGGCATCGCGTCCGGAGTTTCCTTCGATCCCCCGGATCAAACTCTTATCGGCATAGGGGCCTGATTCTTTTGGAGTTTGGGACAGGGATCCCGTCCACTTCCGAGGGTCCCGGCTTCCTTCTTTTCGTTCCCAGGCCCTGAGGCAGGCCTTGGCGATGAATGAGTTCAACGGTGCCGGGTTATAGAGGAGCTTTCTGATACTCGTCGGGGTCAGCATCAGAGGGTTATAGCCGGCCGAGAGGTACCCTTCTTCTAAGAGCCGTTGTTCCAGGTCGGTGTTCGGTTGAATGCCCAAAAAGAACATCAGGGGGAAGACCCGCTCCTCACCAAGGATCGCGGCCACCTTCTTATAGGACTCCACACTTTGGAGCAAGGACTCCTCGGTTTCCTTTGGACTGTTCAGCGAATAGTTGAGGATGACTTTCCCCTTGAACCCCGCTTCCGCCAGATAGCGACAGCCATCGTACAGCCGCTCAAGTTTGAATCCCATGTGGAGGTCGTTCAGCACCTCTTGGGAGCCTGAGGTAATGGCGACTTCGAGATCGCCGACGCCGGACCGCACCATCAGTTTTGCCAATTCCGGGGTGATCAGCGATGTTCGGATATAGCCGGACCATTCGATCTCCAACTTCTCAGCGAGAATCCGTTCAAGGATCTCGGTGCATTGGGGATAGGCTTCTTTCCCTGTAATGAACTGGGCATCCGTGAACCAGAATCGCCTGGCGCCCCATTGATGGTAGTGCTGAGAGATATCCTTGACGACCATGGAGGGGGGCCGATAGCGCACACGCTTCCCCTCAATGTAAGGGTAGAGGCAGAAGGCACAGTCGTAGGGGCAGCCCCGCTTCGACTGAACCCCGATGGACTCACCAATGTAATCCTTGTATTGCGGGAAGATCGAGGTCAGGTAGGGCAAGTCGACGGTGAGCGCATCGAGAAGGGCCGGCGCGCCCTGCTGGCCCTTTCGAACGGTCTTTCCCTCCCGGAGGATGTAGCGCTCGTTCTCCAGCGACTGGCCTTCAACCATCTTGAGTATGGCGTCTTCACCTTCCCCGAGTATCCCGATGGTGCCTTCCGGGAGTTTCTGAATGAGTTGGTCGGCAAAGGCGGTAAAGGCCCCCCCACCGATCATGATCTGTGCCTTCGGGAACTCCTTCGCAATCAACCAGGGATAGGAGAGTGCCGCCCTGATATGACTGTAGTAACGGTAGAGTTGCTGCAGCCCAGCAAACGAGGCGGTAATCCGCTTGAGGGGGTTGCTCGCAAAGTAGAAGTTGAAGGCATGTTCCAGCGAGGAGTCTCCCTCGTGCGGGGAAAAGATCTGAATGTCGCGCCAGGAGAAACAGACGAGGTCGGGTTTGAACTCGGTTGCGGCATCGCGGACCGCGTTGCTCCGTTGGGCGTCGGGAAAGAGGGATAGATCGAGGATACGCTGTCGTACCTCCGGCTTGCGCCGATGAATAAAATCAGCGAGATAGGTCACACCAATGGGGTAGACCTTCTTGCAGGGAAGGAAGATGTAAAGAATAGAGTCCATAGCGTTCTGAGTTAGAGGTTCTGAGTTAATAAGTTCCGAACAACTCAGAACTCAAGACTCAGAACCCAGCACTGGCTATTTTGTTGCCACGTGGATCGCCACGATCCCGCCGGTCAGGTTCCGATACGTGACCCGGCGAAAGCCTGCGTCGAGGAGCACCTGTTTCAATCGTTCCTGGTCCGGGAAATTCCGAATGGAGGCAGGGAGATATTCATAGACGCCGGTCTTGTCATGCGCCACTTTCGTTCCAATCCAGGGAAGAAGCCGGAACGAATACCAATCATACAGTGCCCGCAGCCACCCAAAGACCGGTCGGGAAAACTCCAGACACACAAACCGCCCACCCGGCTGTAAAATACGGTGAATTTCTGTGACCGCCTGCCGAAGATTTCCGACGTTCCTCATGCAAAACCCCGTGGTCACGGCATGGAAGGTCCCATCGGGAAATCCCAGATGCTCGGCGTTGGCTTCGAGACAGGTGATCTTCTGTCCGAGGCCCCGCCTTGTGACTTTCTTGAGCCCCTCGACGAGCATCGCGTGGTTCAGGTCGGAGGCAATGACTCGACCGTTGGCTCCCATGCGCGGTTCGATCAAGAGCGCGAGATCGGCCGTGCCGGCTCCGACGTCGAGAGCAAGGCCTTCTGTCGTGATAGGCACGTAAGAGGCAGTAATTTTCTTCCACCGGTGGTGCAGCCCGAAACTCAGGAGCGTGTTGTTCAGGTCGTAGACGCGGGCGATCGCGGTGAACATCCGCTGCACGGCCTGTTCACGGGCTTGGCCCGACCAGGTCGAGACGGCGAGCGGAGTTTCTGGGGAGTCGGTCCCCTTTTGAACGGGTGGTGTTTCCACTTGCACCATGAGAGCGTGGTAGCACTGGCCTTCCGGGTTTGTCAAGGCGACCCGCTTCGCATGCTATAATCCCGCCCCTGATGCATAACTCGATCATCATTAAAGGGGCGCGAGAGCACAACCTCAAGAACATCGACGTAACGATCCCGCGCGACCAGCTTGTCGTAATTACGGGGTTAAGCGGGTCGGGTAAGTCGTCGCTGGCCTTCGACACGATCTATGCCGAGGGACAACGACGGTACGTCGAGTCGCTCTCGGCCTATGCCCGTCAGTTCCTTGAGCAGATGGGCAAGCCGGACGTCGATTCGATCGAAGGGCTTTCGCCCGCCATCTCCATCGAGCAAAAGAGCACCAGCCACAATCCCCGGTCCACGGTCGGAACCGTCACGGAAATTTACGACTATCTCCGCCTCCTCTTTGCCCGGGTCGGGCGTCCCTCCTGCTTTCAGTGCGGTGAGGAGATCACGGCGCAGACCGTGCAGCAAATGGTCGATGCCATCGGCCTGCTGCCGGAGGGGAGCAATTTTCAGGTCTTGGCTCCGATCGTTCGCGGCAGGAAGGGAGAGTATCGAAAAGAACTCATCGACATGCGCCGGGCGGGCTACGTCCGGGCCAGGGTCGATGGTCAGCTGGTCGAGTTGGGCGAAGACATCACGCTCGATAAACAGAAGAAACACACGATCGAAATCGTGGTCGATCGGCTGGTGATGAAGCCGGGCGAGGCGTTGACCAGACGGTTGGCTGATTCTGTGGAGACTTCGTTGAAACTTGCCGGCGGGCTGGTCGCGGTGCTCACGGACAACGGGAAAGTGTCACTCTATAGCGAGAAGCTGGCCTGCATCCGCTGCGGCGTCAGTTATCCGGAAATCACGCCGCGCGTCTTTTCGTTCAACAGCCCGCATGGAGCCTGCCCGGCCTGCGACGGCATCGGCTACGCTATGGCGCCCGGCTGTCCTGAGGATGAAGACCTCACGTTGCTCGAACCCTGCGAGGTCTGCAAAGGCGCGAGACTCCGGCCTGAGAGCCTGTCCGTCAAGGTGGCCAAACAGTCGATCGCCGAGGTGACGCATCTCTCCGTGCGAGCCGCTGCAGATTTCTTCGGTTCGTTGAAATTCACCGAGCGCGAACTGGTGATTGCCCATCGCATTTTGAAAGAGATTCGCGAACGGCTCGGGTTTCTCGTCAACGTCGGTCTGGATTATCTGACATTGGATCGGGCGGCCGCCACCTTGTCCGGCGGAGAAGGCCAACGTATCAGGCTCGCCACGCAAATCGGCTCCGGCCTTGTCGGCGTCCTCTACATCCTCGACGAGCCGTCGATCGGTCTCCATCAGCGGGATAATCGGCGCTTGCTCCAGACCCTGCTGCGCTTGCGCGACCTGGGCAATACGGTGGTGGTGGTCGAGCACGATGCAGAAACCATGATGGCGGCGGACCATCTGCTGGATATGGGGCCTGGCGCCGGGACTCAGGGTGGGCAGGTCATTGCCCAAGGCACGCCGAAAGAAGTCATGAGAAACCCCGACTCGCTGACGGGCCGGTATCTCCGAGGCACGCAGATGGTCAGCCTGCCTCGCCGCCAACGCAAGGCCAAAGGGATGTTGTCCATCGTGGGGGCCAAGAAACACAATCTCAAGGGGATGACCGCCAAGATTCCGCTCGGTCTGTTCACCTGTGTGACCGGCGTGTCGGGGTCCGGAAAGAGTACGCTGGTTCTGGAGGTGCTGTTCCATTCTCTCTCCCAGTTGCTCTATCACAAAAAACCGAAGATCGATGGCTGCAAGGAGCTGCTGGGGGTCGAGGCGTTGGATAAAGTGATCGACATCGACCAGTCCCCGATCGGCCGGACTCCTCGTTCAAACCCCGCGACCTATACAGGTCTGTTCGGGTTCATCCGGGATCTCTACTCCAATCTGCCGGAATCCCGCGTCCGGGGCTACAAGCCAGGCCGCTATAGCTTCAATGTGAAGGGCGGCCGCTGCGAGGCCTGCCAGGGCGACGGGTTGATCAAGATCGAGATGCATTTCCTGCCGGATGTCTATGTGACCTGTGAGGTCTGCAAGGGTCAACGGTACAACCGCGAGACGATGGAGATCCACCATAAGGGGAAGAGCATCGCCGACGTGTTGAATATGACGGTGGACGATGCCGTGCAGTTCTTCGAGCACATCCCCTTCATCAAGCGGAAGCTCGATACGCTGCATGATGTCGGGTTGCACTATGTGAAACTTGGCCAGTCCGCCACGACTCTGTCCGGGGGGGAGGCGCAACGGGTCAAGCTCTCTCGTGAACTATCGAAACGTCCGACCGGACGGACGATGTACATTTTGGATGAACCGACGACCGGACTTCATTTCGCCGACGTGCAACGGTTGCTGGATGTGTTGGATCGATTGGTCGAGGCGGGGAATACCGTGCTGGTGATCGAACATAATCTCGATGTGATCAAGAATGCCGACTGGGTGATCGATCTCGGACCGGAAGGCGGCGATCGAGGCGGCGAGATCGTGGCAGAAGGACCGCCGAAAGAGATTGCGAAGTCGAAGCGATCCTATACGGGACAGGTATTGAAAGAAGCAGGGGTGTAGCGAGACGGCTGAGTATCCTTTGTGCTCGCAGACGCCACATGTGCGGACAGTGCTGCACCTGGCATTTCACTTGTTAGTTAGGACGCAGTTGTCACTTGCGAGGTTGTATGAAAGCACAATTAGTTCGGTCACTTGAAGACATTCTCAAAGTGGTCCAAGGGTATGCGAAGACAACGGTTATTTACAGAGGCGTTCGATCGTCGAAGTACGAATTGATTCCCACGATTGGTCGGCGTCGGCGGGGTGGAAAAGTTCTAGAGCCAAAGGATGAGCGTTATATTCTTCGTCTCTTCAAGCAGAGGGCGGTAGCTCATTTAGATAGAACTCCGACCGATGATTGGGAATGGCTTGCCTTGGCCCAGCATCATGGTTTACCCACCCGCTTGCTGGATTGGACTCGTAACCCGCTAGTCGCGGCATATTTTGCTGTTGCCGAGGATGTGGATGAAGACAGCGCGATCTATGCCTACCAGAGCAATAAATACCTTCAGATTGAGAAGCATAAGGATCCATTCAGCATTGATCGCGTGGCTAGAGTTATCCCGAATCATGTAACCGCACGGATAAGCGTACAGTCCGGCCTATTCACCATTCACCCTAGTCCAAGTGAGCCGTTCAATGCGTCCAGTGTCGAGAAGTTTGTAATTCCCGCTAACAGCAGGAAGTCAATAAAAAAGGCCTTAAACAAGGTCGGGATCGACAACGCTAGCTTGTTCCCAGACCTAGATGGCATTGCGCGGCATATTGACTGGTTGAGAACGGACGGGCACTGAGACTTGAAAAAATAAGATGGTCGATAATCGTATGGACTGAAGCGCAGAAGGCGAGATCTCTTTGTTTCAAGCCATCAGTTCTTTTCCTAAAGGAGCTCATGCACACAATCCTATTGCTCACTGTTTCCAACATCTTCATGACCTTCGCCTGGTACGGCCATCTTAAATATAAGGAATCGCCCTTGTGGATTGCGATTCTTGTGAGCTGGGGGATCGCCCTCTTCGAATATTGCTTTCAGGTTCCGGCAAACCGGATCGGATACTACGAATTCAACGCTGCCCAATTGAAAACAATTCAGGAGGTCATTACCCTCGTCGTCTTTTGCATCTTCTCGGTGCTCTATCTCAAGGAGCCGCTGAAGTGGAACTATCTGGCGGGGTTTGCCCTGATGGCCGGCGGCGTGTTCGTAATTTTTAAAGAGTGGTGAGGGGCGTTAGTAGAAATCGGTGAGCCGATCGTAGAGGTAGAGTACATCCAGGGTCAGGCGAGCGCCGAAGGTTGGGCCGTAGTCCTTCTGGTTGATGAGGTCGTTCCAGGTCTCAAACGTCACGGCTGAGTAGCGGAGTGCCACCGTCACGAACCGTTCTTCCAAAGAATCCCCGCGATGGTCCACAAACAAGCCTGAATCCACGGTCAGGCCGACCTCGATTTCCCAAGGGGTATCGCAGTCTGTTCGCCGGTAGTTGCCGATCCCGACGGAAGCCTGCCCGAGGTAGGAATGGTTGGCGACCTGGTGAAATGCGGCTCCGCTGAAGGGCCGGCCGGCACGGGCCAACGCGGAGAAGCGTACGTAGTCAGACACCACGGGGACGAATTCCAGCGGAGACAGCCGTCTAAAGCCGATTTGGGCATAGGGCTCATAGTACAGGGACCCTGCCGCCCCTCCTACGCCGTAGAAAAAGACATCGTCGCTCCCCAAGAGTCCCGTCCATTTTGTCAACGTCCCGCTGGTCATGAAGTCCGTCGCATCACGTGTGGCGCCGACCGGCACAGGTGTCAGGCCGCGGAACTTGTGCACGACATCGTTCTGGAGATATCGGCTAAACCTGTCTTGCGTGGGACCAGCCCCGACCGTGAGATTGGCATTCCAGCCTTTAAAGTGTTCCAGACGTTCCGTCCAGCTCAGCGACCAAAAGTTGAAACCGTCAGTTTGCTGCATGTCGTTATAGCGCTTGCCGGCTCCATCGAACTCCGTGAAGCGATCGGTGGTGAAGCCCAGGGCCAGGGTTCGGTCGTGATCGGGAAACGCGAGGGCTCCCCAGTGGGTGCTTTGCGCCGTCGCTTCCGCCCAACCGGGCGAAGTCCATCCCATCAGGGCGGAGACGGACAGTGCGAGAGATACGATGATCAGTATCAGGAGACGCATCGACCGTGCATCCTGCACTGAATCGGATGGAGCGGGCAACTTATTTGTCAGGCTCGCCGACGGCCGATTCTCGATCTTGCAGTCCGCAGGCCCCCTTACTAGAATGACGGCGTCTGTCTGCGTTGCTCTCGGGCCGGTATGTCCGGCGAGGCGACGGAAAGGAGCGTGGCGCCGTGCAAGACTTTGAGAAGCTCGGGGTGTTCTACCTTGGACGTCCGTATGATCTGGTCAAGAAGAAAGCGAAGCCAGGGTGGCTGCTCTATGACTCGAAAGATCTGGTCACCCATGCCGTCTGCGTCGGGATGACCGGCAGCGGCAAGACTGGTCTCTGTCTCGGGCTCCTGGAAGAAGCGGCGATCGACGGCATCCCCGCCATCGTGATCGATCCCAAAGGGGATCTGGCGAATTTGATGCTGACGTTTCCGCAGCTCCGCGGCGAAGATTTTGCGCCGTGGATCAATGAAGACGACGCTCGCAAGAAGGGTCTTTCCCCGGGTGACTTTGCGATCCAACAGGCGGAGCTGTGGAGAAAAGGCTTGAGCGAGTGGGGCCAAAGCGGCGAGCGAATTCAGAAACTCAAAGATGCAGCTGAGTTCATCGTCTATACGCCGGGCAGCAATGCGGGGGTGCCTGTTTCCATTTTGAAGTCATTTGCCGCGCCGGCTCAGGAAATCCTGGACGATGCAGAACTGCTGCGAGAGCGGGTGAGCACCACGACGACCAGTTTGCTCGGCTTGATCGGAGTGGAGGCTGATCCGATCAAGAGTCGCGAGCACATCCTGCTCTCGACGATCCTGGATCAGACCTGGCGGAAGGGGCAGGACCTCGATCTGGCCTCGCTCATCCAGCAGATCCAAGCGCCACCTTTGTCAAAAGTCGGGGTGCTCGACCTCGACACGTTCTATCCCTCGAAGGATCGGTTCGCATTGGCGATGCAGCTCAATAATCTGCTTGCCGCGCCTGGGTTCACTGCCTGGCTCGAAGGGGAAGCGCTGGACATCGGGCAGATATTGCATAGCCCGGCTGGCAAACCGAGGATCGCAATTTTTTCCATCGCGCACTTGAGCGATGCGGAACGGATGTTCTTCGTGACCTTACTCTTGAGCCAGACCCTTGGCTGGATACGGGGACAGTCAGGGACGACCAGTCTGCGTGCCATCCTCTATATGGATGAGATCTTCGGCTACTTCCCTCCTGTGGCGAATCCTCCGTCGAAAGCGCCCCTGTTGACCCTCCTCAAGCAGGCGCGGGCTTATGGGCTCGGAGTCGTCCTGGCCACGCAGAACCCCGTCGATTTGGACTACAAAGGGCTGGCCAACACCGGCACCTGGTTTATCGGACGACTCCAGACGGAGCGTGACAAGGCTCGGGTTCTGGAAGGACTCGAAGGCGCTGCTGCCAGCTCTGGCAAGAAATTCGACAAGCGACAAATGGAACAGCTTTTAGCCGGACTTGGGAGTCGAGTCTTTCTCTTGAACAATGTCCACGAAGATGCGCCGGAGGTCTTTCAGACAAGGTGGACTCTGTCCTATTTACGAGGCCCGTTGACGCGGACGCAGATCAAATCGCTGATGGATCCGATCAAGAAGACTCTGCCGAGGACTGAAGGCTCAGGACAGAGGACTGAGCCGAAAACCTCAGCACTCAGCACTCAGTCCTCAGCACTAAGAGTTCGTCCGATGCTCCCTCCCGATGTGCCGCAACAGTTCATTCCCATTCGTGGCACACAGCCCAGCGGCAGCCTATTGGTCTATCAGCCGATGTTGCTGGGAGGGGCCCAAGTCAGGTTCTACGACAGCAAAGCCGGCGTGGATGTGACGCAGGATGTTACCGTGCTGGCCCCGATTACAGATGGCGCCGTGCCGGTGGATTGGGACCATGCTGCAGAGGCTGCACTGGCTCTATCTGATCTGGAGCTGGTGCCGACGGAGGGCGCGCAGTTTGCGACTCTTCCGGTGGCTGCCGCTAAGGCCAAGAGTTATGAAGCCTGGAACAAAGATTTCTCCGGTTGGCTCTTTCGTAATCAGAAAGTCGATCTCTTCAGAAGCCCCGGCACGAAAGAGGTCTCCAAGCCGGGCGAGTCGGAACGGGATTTCCGCGTCCGACTCCAACAATCGGGGCGGGAACAACGCGATACACAATCAGAAAGTCTCCGGCAGAAGTACGCGCCGAAGATTGCCGCGCTTCAGGATCGTATTAGAAGAGCTGCACAGATGGTGCAGCGACAACAGGCTGAATCTCGATCAAGTCAGGTGCAGGCCGCGATTTCGGTCGGTGCTACCATCTTGGGTGCGTTCCTCGGGAGGAAAACCGTCAGCGCGACGAATATTGGAAAGGCCACGACGGCGATTCGTGGGGCCGGACGAGCCATCAAAGAATCGCAGGATGTCGGTCAGGCTCAGGAGAATGTCGCCGCGCTTCAGCAGCAACTTGCCGATCTGGAAGCGCAATTTAAAGCGGAGACCGCCGCCCTGGCCGTAGCCACCGATCCTCTGACTGAGAAACTGGAGATGGTTTCTCTCAAGCCCACCAAAGCCAATATCGCGGTGAAGCTGATCGCCCTCGCCTGGACGCCGAGTTGGCAGGATGCGAAGGGCCTGTCGAGTCCCGCCTGGCGGTAGCGGAGCATCGAGATCTCGCGGCACCGATATTCAGGCGCGCGGATTCTCGCTGCGGTCGCGCAGTGTCTCAAACACCTGACTGAGGGAAGGGCGTGAGGCCGTCAACGCCGCTGAGAAGGCTTCTTTGGTAATGTGTTCCCCAAGTCGCCGGTACGATTCGAATTGGGACTCATCGAAGAACTGGTCCGTCGTGGGCTCATGTGGAAAGCATTCATGGTTGCTCGCGTATTCCAGAACGTCCACCGGTTCTTCTCCGGTAAGCGAGGGTTTCAGATAGATGAGGATGCCATCCTCCGCCCCGGGGTCCACACGGCTATAATGGATCGTGCCGACCCCATGGTGTCCTGAGGTGTGTCCGGTTGATTCTTGCCGTCTCAGCCTTTCCAGGTTGATATCAATATCGACGCCCAGATCAATGCGGATTTTCCGGATCGCATTTCCCAGGTCTTGGAACGCGAAATCTGGATCGGCGCCTGCGTCGCTCACGAGAATACAATGACAGCGGCGCAAGACCATCTCGTACAGACCCAGATTGTCGAAGTGCCCTCCATCCGACAGGTAGACATACCGGCTGTTCGCCTCCGTCAAGCCGAAGGCCTCCGCGAGCAACGGGCCCACGGAAAATTCCGGGCAAGACCGGTCGTAGGTTCGCGCACCGGCGACGCCCGGATTACCCAACCACCATCCCAGTCGCACGTTAAAACATGTGAGCAAGAAGGCGATGGTAGGCGATGAATGGTATCCCATATTGGGGCTCGCAGCCGCTCCGGAGATGGCCATGGCCGTTCCGATCGTAATGGCTTTTCCGACTCCACTGTTGGTCCCGTACCGGGAAGCCGAGCGATAGCCCAAGTCACTCGCAAAGCTGCCGCAATGTAGTGGTGAGACCGTAAACGACTGTGCCTTTCGCTGCTGCCACGCGAGATTGCTGCCGTGTACCAGGTTGAGCGCGATGTTGATGACGTGAAACGGCTTTGAGACCGGTTGGCCAGGCGGCGCCAGATCATGCATCTGCACGTTGTCGTCGGGATCGAAGCCGGTCAAGAGATTCGGGGTCCGCTTCACGCCATACTGGTCCAATCGGGAGGCGCCAAGATACGCGCAGATCAGACGGTTGCGATACATGGAATGGAGCGAAAACTTATTGATGTTGATCACAAAGGCCATGCCGCAGCCGAGGATTGCCAGGGCGAAGCTCGCTTCGACCAGCAACCAGAAGGGTGCATTGTGAATGACGTTCGCATGATCCCACGGGTCACTCAGCATCTGCAGGCCGATCGACTGCAGGTCAACCGCTGAAACTCCGTGCAGGTGGGCCAAGACCTTCAGGAGCCAACTCGTGCCGAGTGCCAGCATGGTGAGCAAGAACACGATAAAGACAGGAGTTGCCAACTTGACTGCGTACTCGGCCACTTTCACCGATCGCCTGTTTCTTAGACCCGTGGTGGCAGCGGTCCGCGAGCCGAACCCAAGCACAAGGGCGATCACGCCGGAGAATCCACCCAGTGAGGTGATCACGGCAGGCATGAAGGCCAGCAGGCCCGGTCCGAACATCACCAACGTCGCGATCGCGGCCCACACGGCTCCTGCCAGGAGTATCCACGAGCCGGATCGCCCCCACCATTCACGGTCATCATCGTCGGTGTATCGGCTGGCGACGCCGACGAACATGGTTGCGGTGAGGAGAAACATGGCCAGGACTCCGGGAACCCCGAAACAGGCGTACCACTCGGCAAAGCTCGAGACCGGCATCTCCGACGGCGTCTTCGCTAGCACCGACCAGAGGAAGAATCCGCCCAGCGCACCGGTGCCGGCGATCACCAGCATTTCAACGAACAGCCAGCGGCTCAGATGCTTGAATCGACGTAACAGCAGCGCTGAGAATAGCCAGCTGAGCATATGAATCAGAAGAGCTCCCACCATGAAGGTTTCTCGACTGCCGAGCCCATCGACGGCTAGTTGATTCAACGTGCCGCCGGCGTTGCGAAACCAGGCCCATGTGGTGGTGAGCAGCAGCACACTCAGCAACGTGGGGGTGAGAGAAAGAGTCAGGAACCACCTCTGGGATTCAAACAGTTTCCATTTCTGGTGTTCGATCGGTTTCTTGAGATTTTCAGGGCGGAACGGTTCAAGGCTCGGCCTATAGAGGTGAAGGTAGCTCATGGCGACTACGATAAGGCCCAGACCGGTATAGAAGAGAACTTTCATAAGGGATTCAGGCAGACCCATGTCCGATAGGTTCCACCGGACAAGGGCGACCATGAGTCGAGGGATCATCAATCCGATGACTAGAAGAGGGAGCAGGACCAGCCAGTTGAGGAGCAGATTGCGCAGGTATGTCCCGATCAGTGTCCAGGAGTCCGCAGAGAGCAGCCCCAAACGTGGGCTGAGAAAATTGCTGTATCTGCGGAGCCATGTCACCGGTTGAGGCTCCGTGTCCAATGGCGCCTGTGGCTGCCGTCGAAGTTCTTCCGATACACCCGCGATTCCTCGTGGGTGCCACTTGATCCATGCCGAAAGCCAACTCCCGATGTAGCCGCCCCCCGAGACAGTTGAAAGGTAGTCGAACCGTTCAAGAAGTTTGGCGCGGGCCAGCCCTTGCAGAACACCAAGGCCGAACGTGGCGCTCCGGATGCCGCCGCCTGAGAGGCAGAGTGCCGTACGTTTGTGGGGGAGCCTGTGAATCAGGGCGTAAATTTCAGCCAGGAGGGTTTCTTCGGAGATTTGTTGCTGGGAGAAATTCGGAACGGGACCGTGCAACCGTTCGTATTCTTCCCGCAGAACCTGCGAGAGGGGAAGGGGATTTGTGTCATTGGCGGTATTGAACACGGCTACCTCCCATTCTTAGTTCCGCGAGGTCGTCTGCCGCCTGTCCACTGAATTCACGAAGTCCGTGCGATACATACCTGCATCGTGGCACCTCTACCTTGCATCACTGGGACGCTTGAATGAAATTCACGATCCGATCCCGATGCTTCTCGACGACCTTTTGTGCAGCCTTGAACAACAAAGCTCCGTGGCAAGGGCTCTTGATCTTGAAGAGCGTCGGGATATGCCGGACCGCCTGCTTGATATCTTCCGGTTTCACATCAGGCGGAAACTCTTTTCGGCAGGCGTCCGGCAGGTCTTGATAGCCGGTCCAGTCTGCGTCGGTGTGTTTAAGTACCTCGATTCTCAGATGAGCAAAGTCCGGCAGTACGACACCCTCGGTCCGAAGGCTATCCCACAACATCATCTGATAGGCATTGGCTCGTTCTTCCATGATGCCGACTATGCGCGACGGGTCATCCTTGAACACCTCAAAACCCTTTTCGCTGTTGTCCAATTCACCCGCAGTGGCATCGAAGGGAAAGGAGGTGTCAATGACGATGATCAGCCCTCTTCTGGAAGACCCCTGGGGGATCTTCTTCAAAAAGAGAGTTGTGAGGGATTCCGTGCCCAGGTTGTCGAAGAGCCCACCGTCGCCGATGTGATGATATGGCGGCTTGCCATCCACGCTATAGGTCACTGGCCCGACCACAGGGGGAAAGGAAGCGGAGGTTGCGACTGCCAGGGAAAGTCGCAGGTTCTCATGATTGGCTCCGATTTGCTCGAACGTGAGTGGGAGGAATTGCTTCTTGGCTTTCTCCAGCCCTTGCTGGATGATCGCCAACCCTTCGGGAGTGACCGGTGCCGGTCGATCGGGCTTCTTCAGTTCCCTGATCAGCAGCTCGATGAAATCATAATTGAACTCGCTCGCCGGTAGCGTGGTGAGCGCAAAGCGCTGGCCGGAGTTGTACAGCGTTCCGTTCAGGATCACCCGTGGGCTGTCGCCGCGCTGTTCGCGCGCATAGAGCTGGGAGAAAGTCTTCTCTTCGAAAAAGTTGTTGTCCCAGACCTCAGAAAATGAGTAAGCGAATTTGGTGGGGTTGAAAGCTCTGAAGAACAGCAGTTGCCGGACAGCCGCGCGCGATTGGAAATCCATCTGCATGGCTTCCTTGAAGTCGGAAAAGAAATTCCGGTACGTCGGAGAGAGTCCCTGTTCATCAAGCACTGGAACAGATTTCGGAGGCTTCTTCATCGTGTAGTAGGCCGTGGCCAGGCTGCCTCCGGAGACGCTGGACATGTGGGTCACCGTTTCCAACGCACTGCGCTCCTTTCCCTCCCGCGTGATGCGGATGTCGGCCAGGGCTTCAAGCGCACCAGCGGCGAATGTCGCGGCCCGACTGCCTCCCCCGGATACGGCCAATCCAACGAGCGGGTCCTGGTCGGCCAGCGGCGCGAACACCGGGCTGTTCTTGTCGGGATGCGCGGGAAGCTGCTGAATTTTCGCAAAGCAGCCGGTGAGTGCGAGCGTGACCCCCACGCCGAGCACGATAGGGATATTCTTCATAGCAGTCTCCCCCTCGAGAAACGGTCACAGAATACTTAGCGCGAGTTCTCCGTCACCTGAAAGTAGCAGAACTCTTCGTGCTCGACGAGTTTCTTTGCAATTACCCCTGCGGCTGTTTCAATCGTGGCGGCAAGGGTTTCGTTCTGGGCACTGAAGATGCTTCCACCACGTACCTCTTTCCCAACGAGCGATGTCACGGCTGCTTCCGCGCGCATCGCATCCTGAGTTACTCGGCCCAAGGCCTCAAGTGAAATGGGCAGACGAGCGGCGTCGAATTCTGGATAGGCCTGTTCCTGGGATTTCCACGCGACCCGCAATGCGGTCGCCCCATATACGGCCGGTACTCGATAAGCCGTGTCGAAGAAGGCTTCCAGGAAAATGCGCGTCAGGTCGGCACTGACACGTTGAGAGTCGACCGTGGTGGCCGAGATGCGAACTGAATTGGCGAGGCTTGCCTCAATTTCGAACGAGATCCCCGGAAACAAAAGGGCGTTGCCGCTTCGATCGACGAACCCTTTCGAAGTCACTTTCACGACCCCGCGGAGGCCGGCTCCCTCGGAGTCCGGTCGTGCAGCAAAACTGAGATCGCCAAAATAGGCTTTGTTGTATGCGAGCAGCATCCGAGCGAAGCGCGAGGAATCCTGTTCGAGTTGATCCTCATCCAGACCGAGATGCCCATGCCATCGTCCGGCCACTTCGATGACCTGTTTGAGTTTGTCCAGATCGATGCGCGCGTTCGCGTCATTGGCCAGGTCATCGAGGATGTGGGCGAGGATGGAGAGGGAGGCTCCGTTGTCGTGATGCCGCCGGCGAATCCCATCGATGACGGCTGCCAGGGGACGGACGCTCGTCGCTTGTCCCTCCGGGGTCTGCAGGGACAGAGGCTCGGGCGGGATGCCAGTATCATGTCGCTCGTTGAGCGGTTCGTCGTGGGCTTGCCCCGTACAGGCCCGGAACTTCGTTGCGAGCTCTTTCTTGTCGGCCAACTTCTGGCGGAACTCTCCGCGATGGAGATCCAGTTGGTCGCGTAGTTGGAGGACCGAAGAACCGCAGCCTGCTTGCACAAGCAGGAGGACCATCAGGGTGAATAGGGAAGGCGGGGCCAGTGGGAAACGAATCTTAGATTCAACTAAGTGTTTGAACGATCCAGCAAATGGCATAAACACGTTGGGTGCCGCATCAGATATTTCTGTATCTGATGCGATACCGTCATCCTCGTGTCAGTGCTTGCGATCTTTCTGCATGATGTTATCGGTCCACGCAAGGAGGATAGCGGAGCCGAGGAAAGTCATATGGATGAAGATCTTCCATTTGACGTGCTCGGGATCTTCATTCTCAATGTCGACGAACGATTTTAGAAGATGAATGCTGGAGATGCCGATGAGTGAGGCTGCGAGTTTAATCTTGATTGTGCCAGGGTCGATGTGTGTCAGCCATTCGGGTCGATCGGGATGGCCTTCTAAATCCAATTTGCTTACAAAGGTAGCGTAGCCTCCGATGACGACCATCGTGAGCAAGTTCGCGACCATCGTGACGTCGACCAACCCCAGGACACCCAGCATAAAGACGGTCTCTGAGTGCTGATGGATGTGCCGGACCATCTCCCACAGTTCGATGAGAAATTTGTACGCGTACAGCAGTTCGGCCACGATCAAGCCGCTGTAGAGTGGGGCTTGGATCCACCGACTGGCGAACACGACGGTTTCAAACACGTGTTCAATGCGGTTGGTGGGAGAGTGGGCTTGCTTCACTGGTGCGGGTTCTGAATAATCGGAATGACGCACGGCGCGCTATCCTAGTCGGCGAGGGGGCGACCTGTCAATTCGAATGGCAATACAGAGATGACTGGCGGAGAAATGACGATCGCAGAGGAACGCTGATCACTCATCGTGCGTGGCGAGGGTGGAGTCCAATGCTTCGATCCGGCAGTGAGGTACACAAATAAGGCGAACGGTGTTGATCACCTTGCGTTCCTCCTTGGCCTTCTCGAAAAAGAAAGCGGCCCCGGCAGCAGAATAGGCATTCTTGTCGTCGCACGAGGGATCGTCCGTGACGACGATGATCGTCGGCGGGACCATCAATTGCCTGATGTGCTGGAGGACGTCGATGCCGCTACCGTCTCGGAACGAAGAATTCAGGATTGCGATATCGGGTTTGCGATTCAAAATCATTGCGGTGGCTTCTTCTGAGTCCGACGATTCTCCCACTACTGTCACGCCGGTGATTTTCTCAAGTCGCTTCTTGAGTCTGTCGCGAAAGCGAGCATCTGCATCGGCCAGGACGATGGTCATGCGTTGGTTTCAACAGGGGTGATAGCCATTCGGGTCATCCATAGTGTCTCGCGTGGATCAAGGGGAATGGCAATCAGCTGAACGCAGACGCCCTGTAGGAGAAGTCTGACGCCGCACCGATCGTCACGGAGGGGTGAATGGCTCCAGCCGCCGCATAGATTCCCGGTAACCCACAGAGCATTTATGCGCGGTTGAGTCATCGTTATGGCTATTCAACCAAATGATGGTCGAGGGCGTAGCGGATCAGCTTGGCGGTGGTCGTGAGTTGCAGCTTGTCCAGGAGACGGGCTCGATAGGTACTGACGGTCTTGATGCTGAGCGTGAGGACCTGTGCGATGTTCTTGACGGACTGGCCCTGAGCTAACAATACGAGGACTTCGAATTCTCGCTCTGACAATGTGTGATGGGTAGGGCCGGTGGGGTTTTTGCTCAGGCCGCCGGCCATGCGCTCCCCGAGGGAGGCGGTGACATACATGCGGCCGGTCAGGACTTGCTTGACGGCTCTGGCCAGCTCTTCTGGTGCGGTCTGTTTGGTGAGATAGGCCATAGCCCCGGCACGGTAGGCACGAATGGCGTATTGCTCCTCGGGGTGCAGGCTCAAGACCATCAGAGGGAGTCGGGGCGCCATGCTGTGTAATTCGCACAGCAGTTCCACCCCGCTCTGATCAGGAAGGCTGATATCCACGATCGCCAGATTCCAAGGCTCCTGCTGCACCGCAGCGATCCCTTGGCGGCCGGTACCGGCTTCACCGACCTCGACTTGAGGGAAGGCTTCCTTGAGGCAGTGTTTCACGCCGCGGCGCACGACCTCGTGATCATCGATGACGAGAATCTTCAATGTTTGTGTTCCAGTCACTGGGCGAAGCAATCTGCCACCGGCACGGAGGCGCAGGCCGTGGTTCCGACCCCGGACGTTCCTACGATATGAAAGTGGCCGCCCACGAGAGAGGCTCGTTCCTGCATTCCACGAAGCCCAAAGGAATGAGCTGTGTTCATCCTCTCGCGGGTGATTCCCTTCCCGTTGTCGGTCACTTCCAGCGTCACCCTGCCGTCGTCCCGGTACAGCCGCATGCGTACGTACGAGGCGGCGGCGTGACGCATTACATTCGTCAGCAATTCCTGCGCGATTCGAAACAACGCGGTAGACACTTCAGAGGGCACCGCTATGGATGACAACTCCGGGGCCACGTCTATCGCACAGCGGGCGCCCGTGCGATGCTGGAACGTCGTTGCGAGACATTCCAACGCCGGGACCAGTCCGAGATCGTCCAGCATCGCGGGGCGCAGTGCCGCCGCTGTGGTGCGGACGGAATCCAAGAGTGCGTCGACCGATCCCGACATGGCTTGGACCTTGTTCAGCAGATCCGTCCCGCCGGCTGGAACAGGAGATTGCGTGAGTTTCATACCAAACCAGGCGAGATCGAATTTCAAACCGGTCAAGGCCTGTCCGAATTCGTCGTGCAACTCCCGTGCGATTCGGCGTCGTTCCTCTTCCATGGCTATCTGCGCCAGGCGAGCCTCGCTGCGTACTCGGGCATGGGCCAGCTGGAGATCCTTTTCCACCTTGGTGTGCGGGGCGACGGCAGAACCGATGGCCATGAGGCCGATCAGGTGCCCGCGAGTATCCAGGACCCGAGAAATATTCCAGGAGAGCATCGTCTGTAACCCCGAGCGTGTCCGGAGAGGGATCTTACGTCCTCTCAATTCACTCCCCGCGGTGACCCGCGCGAGCTCGGTCAGGAACGACTTACGCGACTCCGTCGGGAGACACAGTTCCCCATAGCTGCGACCCAGCGCTTCGTCGGCTGTCCAGCCGGAGAGTGTTTCGGCCGCGCGGTTCCACCCCAGAATGATGGATCCAGGCGAGAGAAGCAGGATCGGGCTGCTGGAGGTCTCGAGGAGCGCGCGATAGCAATGGTCAATCGGCCCCCCAGGCTGGGTGGCCGGTGTTGGAGACCGTAGTGTCTCGGTCCGGTTGTTCCTGCTCACGCCTCGCCTTGGAGCGGGAGATGATGAGGGCGTGACTAGATGGGCACGTGGGTGTTTCATACAGTCGTGAGTATCGGTTCAAGGTAGACGTCAGCGGTGATGCATGTGCCTCGACCCACCGTGGATTGGATGTCCAGGCGACCACCGATCTTCCGGACCCGATTTTCCATTTGCGCGAACCCAATGCCCTTCGCGTGTCCGTGCCCGACTTCGAAGCCTGAGCCGTTGTCGCGAATGCTCAGTCGTACTCGTGAGCCGATTTGCCGAAGAGCGATCGCGATTCGTGTGGCGCTGGCGTGACGGACACAATTGCTCAAAGCCTCCCTGGTGATCGTGACGAGCTCACGTGCTTCTTCGCCGGTCAGAATCTCCTCTGCCGCCGGGTCGACCTCTACGCGAATCCGTAGCTCACTCACCCGTTCAACGGTCTGGGCGAGGGACTGTAACTCGGAGACCAGCCGAAAAGGATCAACGCTGTCGGATTCCACACTCTGAATCATGCGTCTGATTTCCTGGATGAGCTTGTTGAGCTGGTCGCTGGCCTGATCGCGGGGGAGCGGCATAGCTTGTGACGCACCCCTGCGCAATCCAGGGGTTTGCTCAAGGCTCAACCTAATCGCATAGAGCGCTTGCAGCACACAGTCGTGCAATTCCTGTCCGATGCGGCCGCGATCGTGAATCAGGGCGCTCAATCGTTGTTCGGATGCCTTGAGGGCAGAGGCGAGGCTGCTTCCGAGCTGTTCACTCAGCAGACAAGGAAAAGGTTCAGTTGTGTCGCGGGGAATCTCTTGAGCGAGAGACGCGCGCTGTTGCCCCTGCTTGTAAGAGGATTGCCGAAACCCGTCGATAATCCGGAACCCCCGCCGATTTTTCATCAGATAGTAAGCCCTTTCCAATCATGTGACGCAGAACGTCTCCGGCGTTCTTCTTCAGAAGGACGCTTTAGTTCCTGTAGTGGCTACTAGTACGCGACCGTCACGTATTCCGTCACCTGGCGGAACCGCCAGGTGACGCCGCGCCATGAACTAATGCATCTCTTTCGTAAAGAGAGCGATGGTCCACAGAAAGGATGAAGGAGGTGCTCATGCTGGTGTTGGAGGAGAGTCGACCGGTCGAGTTCCGCGAAGACAGATTACTCGTAAAAACATTGTCAGATGAGCAGGATCTCAGAGCGTCGTATCATCTGCGCCACCAGGTATTCGCCGACCGGCTTCAATGGGTTGCGAAAAGCGACGACGAGCTTGAAGTTGACGCGTACGATGCATTTGCCACGTCGGTCGGGCTGTTTGACGAGGAGCGGA
Organism: Nitrospirota bacterium; assembly: GCA_018971525.1. GTDB lineage: Bacteria > Nitrospirota > Nitrospiria > Nitrospirales > Nitrospiraceae > Palsa-1315. Next base: position 27,119 of record JAGXAR010000010.1, on the reverse strand, counting down.
AGCTCCGGGGCGTCTTTCGAATGGTGAGCCCTCCATACCCCTTCATGATCGAGAGCGAATTCCGTGCATGCTTGCTTCCGAACTGTGAAATTAGGAAAGAGCATGACACAGTAGAGATTACGAGGCTGGCATTAGACCCGAAGTTGACGGACAAAGGGCTATCTATCCGCCTCATGCAGGTCCTGTTTAAAGGGGTGTATCAATGGTCAATGCAGAACGACGTTCGGTTTCTCTATATGGTGGTTGAAAAGCGATTTCTGCGCGTGCTCCGCGGAATGGGATTTTCTTGCGAGGCCATTAGCCCGGCGGTCTCGCTCCCGCCGGCTGGGGCGCTCTCTATCGCCGCGCTTCTGGACTGGAAGCAATTTCACGAAACATGTCCGCAGAAACAACCGTCATTCTTCCAATGGATGAATGCAGTAGACGGTTCCTCCCCGTTTGAGAAAAGCGGATTTTGTGCAAGGGATCCCAGGGAGCAGTTTGCCGAATCTGGCGTAGCCCAGACCAGTCGACAAGATCAGCAGCTGGTAGGCGAGATCGGGAGAAGATTGGTCGCAGCCTGATTGAAGAAGGTTCTCAAGTAACCAGGGAGAGTAGACTACTCGGTGGGAAGCAGGCCATGTTCCATGGCGACTGCCACGGCCTGAGTGCGGGAGCTGACATCAAGTTTCATGAAAATACCTTCGACGTGAAAGCGTACGGTCCGTTCAGTTACTCCCACAATGCGAGCGATTTCCCAGTTTGTTTTTCCTTCTTTCATCCACATCAGCACTGTCACTTCTCGAGGCGAAAGGCCCTTCACACGATTGAATAAAGGCGTATTGGCGTTTGCAATGAGCACCCGGTGAAGAGCGGGAAGAAGGTATTCTAGCAATCCCGCAAACCGTTGGGCGCCATCTGCCTCACCCCCGGCAAACGAAAAGAAAGTCGCGAACCCCCGCTCACGTTCGAGCATCCCGGTGGTAACTCCATGCGTCAAGCCCGCCGACCGGGCTTCCTCTATGAATTCAAGCTGCTTTGGAGAACTGGCCTTACCGTACGTCTGTTCCCACACTTGTGTTTTGAAGGAAGATAGGAGCGACTGCAATACAGGATCAACGCTGGCATACCCTTCTTTGCCGTAGGTATACAGCCAGTCGTTGGAATAGCTTACGTTGATCACGCTGTTGAATTCCTTAAAGCCGCCGGAGGCAGTGAGCTGTGCCACCCCACCGATCACTTTCGGGCATGCCACAGCCCGCTGAATAAGCTGTAAAATCTGATATACATCGTCCCCCGTCGTGGCCTCCGCCGAGTAATGAAGAATCTCAACGACACTTTGGATTTCTCTTTTTGTCAGGTCCTCGAATATCTCAGAAGGGAAACGGCGCGGTTGTTTGCGGAGATTCTGTTGGTGTGAGGTCTGGATGTAGCCGTTGCCAAGACGTCGTTGCGTCGAACGTGGAGAAGCATGATCGTGCCCTCCTCGTTGAATAAAAGGAAACTCCCCACATAGGGCATCTTCCGAAACTGATTGTTGTTGACGAAGGGGCTCGCGCATCATGCTCTCCGATCTCGAGGAGCCGCGTTGAACCATGGTAGGTAATGGAGCCTGAGAGGTCAAAGTCTAATTGAGGCCGTCTGTGAAATCAACAGGTGGATGGTTTGAGTTGTGCGCGATATCTAAAAATGCCTAGGCCCTTTCTTTAATGGCAAGCTGGGTCCATATGGCTCTATGTGATATTGCCATTTGGCTCCATGATTATCGAACCAATCGTCTAGCATGCATTATTTGTTCGGTTTCAGCCTCGTGGCATGGCTATTGCCGCAACCACAATCATGAACGCCTTCTGCCCAAGCCGTTCGGTTTCGACCCACGAGACGCCGCTGCGGCCTGGCAAGGGAGGGCTGTCGTCGGACAGCGATGCTGGCCCAGCCATTCACTATAAAATCCGGCAGGCCTGAGTCAGGTGTTACAACGTAGTTTTCGTGAGCGCTTTCCGCATCTCCGCGACGGTCTTGGCATCGAGACCTGCTGCCGTCAATTCGGTGTCCGTGGCGGCAGCGATGTTCGCCAGGCTGCCATATTGTTTGAGCAGGCGGGCCCGTTTGATCTCGCCGATGCCGGTTACCTGATCAAGTTGTGAGGCCATAAGGGCTTTGCCGCGCAGCTTGCGATGAAAGGTGATCGCAAATCGATGGGCCTCATCACGAATGCGTTGCACGAGATGGGTGGCCGGGGCGTTCGCGCGAAGCACAATGGGGTTTTTTCGACCGGGCAGGAAAATCCGCTCGTCCTTCTCGCCGCGTGCTTTGGCCAATCCAATGATGGCCAGGTCCTGATGGCCGACCTGTTTCAGACCTTCCATGGCTGCGGCAAGCTGGCCTAATCCTCCATCGATGAGGATAAGGTCCGGGCGCGGGAGGTCCTCGCTGTCTCCATAGCGGCGGGTGACGACTTCCTGCATGCTGGCAAAATCGTTGGCACCGGTCACGGTTTGGATTTTGAACCGGCGGTAGTCGGCTTTCTTCATCTGGCCGTCTTCCCATACGACCATGGACGCGACGGACTGGTTGCCCATCGTGTTCGAAATGTCGAATCCTTCGATGCGCCGAGGCACGATGTTCAGTCGTACGAGCCGCTTCAGTTCTTCAACCGCTTGCCGACCGATTTCTTCATCTCGGAGGTGATTGGCGACGGCGGCACCGGCGTTTTCTTCCGCCAGGAGGAGCAATTGGTGTTTCACGCCCCGCTCGGGGGCCACGACGCGGACGGCATTCCCGCGCTTGCCTGAGAGCCACTCTTCGATCACCGTGACGTCGTCGAGGTCGGTGGGGATGAGCAGTTCTTTGGGCGGTTGACCGTCTTTGTTGTAGAACTGTTCAATGGCGGATCGAACAAGCTCCTCGTCGCCGGCGTCGGCTGAATGGGGCCAAAAGAAGTCTTTGCGACCGATTAAGAGGCCCCCGCGTACGAAGAGGATCTGGAGGTCGACCGCCGCGCCTTGCCGCGCCAGGCCGATCACGTCCTGGTCGGTCGTCGTCGTTTGGGTGATGCGTTGCTTCTCGAGTGTGCGTTCGATGTTGAAGAGCCGATCGCGCAAGCGCGCCGCCTCCTCGAATTCCTCATGCTCCGCAGCCCTTTCCATTTGGGTGCGCAAGTCGTCCAGCAATTCACGGTCGCGCCCTTCGAGAAACTGGCGGACCTGCGCGACGATGTGGTGGTAGTCCTCTTTCGATTGATTGCCGGTGCAGGGTGCCATGCACCGTTTGATTTCGAATTCGATACAGGCTCGCTCCGCCTTGCCGTCGATCTCGATCGTGCAGGTGGCCAAGGGGAAGGCTTTCTTGATGACTTTCAAGGTCTCTCGCAAGGCGCCTGCCGGCGTGTAGGGGCCATAGTAGAGTGCGCCGTCTTTTTGCACGCGGCGGACGATGGAGAGGCGCGGGAAGTCCTCTTTGATCGGCAGACGAAGGTAGGGATATTGCTTGTCGTCCCGTAAGACCACATTGAAACGTGGCCGATGCTGCTTGATCAGATTGCTTTCGAGGATGAGCGCTTCGAGTTCTGAACGGGTGACGATCGTTTCGAGGTCTGCGATCTGGCTGACCAGGACGGTGCTTTTCGGGGAGTGGTCGCTTCCTTTTTGAAAGTAGGACCGCACGCGGTTGGACAGGACTGCGGCTTTCCCGATGTAGAGTAATTCCCGCTGCTCGTCCCTGAATAGATAGACCCCCGGCTGGTCGGGAAGGTGGTCGAGTTTAGATTGGAGGTCGGCGGAAGTAGCCATGAGCCGTCAGCCTTCAGCGGTCAGCAGGGGGAAAGTGCTTCCATGGCACCCATTCTAAGGCCCGAGACACGCTGGGGCAACCCGGTCGGGGGAGTGAGGCTGAAAGCGGACTGCTGATCGCTGACAACTCGTTCAGTGGAGCGAACGGACAAACGACGGACTCAGTCTTCCACGCGCAACTTCCGCTACCGGACCTTTCATGGTGAGACTGAAGTCCGCGGCGACCTCGATGTTGAGCTGGCCTCCCGGCATTTTCACCGTGACGGGGCTCTTCACTAACCCGAGTCGGACGGCCGCACTCGCGGCGGCGCAGGAGGAGGACCCGGAGGCCTGGGTTTCGCCGGCCCCGCGTTCCCAGATCAGGATGAAGAGTTCTTTCGGGCCGGTCGGCACGGCGAGTTGAACGTTCGTTCGCTTCGGGAACAGAGGGTGATTTTCTAATGCCGGTCCCAATATCAGGAGATCCTCTCGCGACCAGGACTGCCCGGCTGGTTTGAAGATGACACAGTGGGGATTCCCTACACTCACGCCGGTGAAGGTGAGTGAATGGCCTGCTGCGTCGATGGGCTGATCGACGAGTTCGCTGGTCGTGAGGGTACAGGGGAGTGCAGCCGGCTGGAACGTGGCCCGGCCCATCTCGACGGTGACGGCACTTGCATCTCCATGCCGGTCCACATGCAGCGCAATCGTCACCAGCCCTCCTTTGGTCTCGACTGTGAAGTGCGTCTTTTTCGTCTTGCCGGTCGCGTGGAGATAGCGGGCAAAGATGCGCAGGCCGTTGCCGGATTTTTCCGCCTCGCTGCCGTCAGGGTTGAAGATCCTCAGGCCGAAGTCCGCTTTCTTTGACGGGACCAGCGCAAGGATCCCATCACTGCCGAGGCCCCAGTTGCGATCACAGATGGCTTTGATCCTTGACGGGGTGAGCGAGAACGACAGTTCTTTCGGATCCATCACCACATAGTCATTGCCCAGCCCATGCCCGCGGAAGAATCCGTTCTTCATCCTTGCAACCTCCAGATTCGTCAATCGTCAAAGGTCAACTGCCAATCGGGAGAAAGAAGGTACTTCGGGAGGCGTTGAGTCGTCAACAGGGAGGAGGCGACAATTCAGCTGCGTCTACGTGTCCACGAATGACGATTGACGAATGACATGGGCTACACGATCCTGACGCCAGGCGGGCGTTCGATGAGTTCGACTTCATATCCGTCAGGAGCATCGATGAAAATAAATCGGCTGCCGGAAGATGTGAGCGTTGGGCCGTCCGTAATTCTAATCTGTTTGGCGCCGAGTTGTTCAATGGTGTCGTCAAGGTTCTCGACTTGGAAGGCCAGGTGGACGAGGTCTTCCTGGACTCTCACCGGTCCACTCGGCGGAAAGCTGCAGAGCTCGATCAGCTCCTCGCTGTTGGGCACCCTGAGAAAAGCCAGATGAGAGCCGCGCGGTGAGACCTTCCGCTCCAGGACCTCAAGTCCGAGGATGCTGGTGTAGAAGTTGATCGTTTGATCCATGTCGCTGACCCGCATGCGGGTATGGAGAAGCTTTTTGACTTGCATGGTTTGCCCCCGGATAAGAGCGAATAGCGTATGGCCTATGGCTAATGGCCGGAAAGAGATACTCCCGATTGGCCTGCCTCATACCATACGCCATTCGCGATAAGTCATCAGCTCTTTCTCGCCGGTCCCGCGGTCTTGCGTAGCAGAATCTCGGCGCTGCCCGGGATCAGAAAGTTCGGCATGGGACCGATTTCCTGATAGCCGTGTTTCTTGTAAAAGGCCCGCGCCTGCGCGTTGAAATCGGACACGCAGGCGAAAAGGTTCGTGGCTCTTCCAAACACAATTGGCTCTATATGTCCGAGCAACTTTCCTCCTAGCCCCTTGCCTCTCGCCCAGTCCGCCACTGCAAGCAGCTCCAAATAGTCGCCGAGCAAGAATTTCTGACGAACGATCGCGATGCCGGCGACGTTGCCATTCTGGTCCACGACGTAGCTGTCACGGCCCTGTGGGAGCGGCGTGAAATAGATGTCCCAGTCACCGGCTTGGTAGCCCAGCCGTTTCCAAGGGTCGGAGCCGGCGAGCAGTTCAATGACGGCAGCCCGATCCTCCGCCGTCATGGGCCGAACGATCGGATCGGTCATGGGGCTGCCTGGCCATTACAGATTAGGAGATCGCTCATGGTCATCGGGGTGAGGTTTCGCTCCGGTAATAGATGTTGATGGAGGTCTTGCACCACCTCGTGCGTGTGTTTGCCCTTCCCGTTAGCATGCATCACGATGACACTACCCTTCCGGACGAACCGCTTCAGCCGGTCTTCAATCTGGATCGCCGTGAGCGTCGGGTCGGGATCGCCGGACACGACGCTCCAGAGTATAAACCGGAGGCCGAGAGCGCGGGCCACGTTGACGGTTTCGTCGTTGAACTCCCCATAGGGAGGGCGAAATAACGTCGCGTCATGAGCGTACTTGGCTTTGAACAGACGAACTGGTCCGAGAATTTCTTGTTCCTGCCCCTTCGCTGAATGGAGCGGCAGATGGGCGTGGACCTCCCCATGGGTGCCGACTTCAAAGAACGGGATCTGGAGGAGGGCCCTCACTTGCGGATCGTGTTTCGTCATCCATTTCCCGGACATGAAGAAGGTGGCGGGGATCTTCTGCTCAATTAGGTAGTCGATCAGTGCCTGGTCGTAGCCCGCTCCTTTCCGCACCGGACAGAGGTCGAACGTCAGCGCGACTCCGGGACAAGAGGGCGGCCCTGACTTGATCACCTGGGCCTGCGTGAAGGGTGGCGCCGCCGGGGCAAGCAGCATCGTAAGGGCAAGGCAGAGTATCCCTGGTGAGTAGCGCGGTTGCATGGTGCTGAGTATACCCGATCCAGGAGACTTCGCAAAAACGTTCGTGGCATGCCAGAATCTGGATGCCCTATGTGTTTTGGGCAAGGAAGCGATAATCCACGGGCTGCTCAAAAAGTTCGTCCAGCAAGGCCGTAGCGAGTGAAGACCGGAGGCGTACCCTCTGGGGTACGTTGAGGATCTGAACGATGCGAGAACGACGCTGGCGGACTTTTTCAGCAGCCTGCCAGGAGGCGAAGCCGAGTTGACGCTCCAATTCCTACACTGTTACGGTGGATGCATGCCATTACCCAATTGGAAAATCGGTCGTGCGCTGGGCATCCCGATTCATGTGCATGCCTCCTGGTTTGTCGTGTTCCTCTTTGTGACCTGGACCTTGGCGACCGGCTATTTGCCCGAGACCTTGCCTGGGCAGTCGGCTCCACGCTACTGGGGGATGGGCGGCATTGCCGCCCTCTTGTTATTTCTCTCCGTTCTGCTCCATGAATTGGGCCATTCCTATGTTGCACTGCGCTACCAGATCCCTATCAGGCAGATTACCCTCTTCATTTTCGGGGGGATGGCCCATATGGGGAAGGAGCCGCCCAGTCCGCGGGCCGAGTTCTTAATCGCGATGGCGGGACCGCTGGTGAGTTTGCTTTTGGGGGCCGGCTGTCTCGGCGGAGCCATGGCGGTGGACGCGTTGTTCGCGCAATCCGGGGTTCAGGGGTTCGCCGTCCTCGGAGGCTTGCTCGGCATGGTGAATGTACAGCTCGGCCTGTTCAATCTGCTTCCGGGGTTTCCGTTAGACGGCGGACGCGTCTTACGGGCTGGACTGTGGGCCTGGAACAAAGATTTCAATCGAGCGACCAGTCAGGCCGCGCTCGTGGGAACAGGGTTCGGCGTGGTCCTTGGTGTGATCGGTGCGACCTTGATGTTGGGGGCCTGGTCCGGTGTCCTGGCACCCTCCCTTGCGCGGAACGGCGGCTGGCTCATCTTTATCGGTGCATTTCTCTTTGCCGCGGCCTTGGCCAGTAGACGGCAATCTGCTATGCGGGCTTCGTTGGCGTCGGTGACGGTCCGCCAGGTCATGGTCCACCGCGTCGTGACCCTGCTGCCGGACATGAGCGTGCAGGACGCGGTCGATCAATACTTTGTCGCGCATGGATTTGGTGGATTTCCAGTATGCGAGGACGGGCAGGTTCTCGGGGTGGTCACAGTGCAAGACGTGCAAGCCGTTCCCACGGCCCTCTGGCTGTGGCGTCGCGTGCGCGAAATCATGCGCCCCGTGTCGCCGGCTTTCTGTATCCCTCCGGACTGGTCCGTCATGCAGGCGATGGAACGTATGGTCCAGGGTGGGTGGGATCGTCTTGTGGTGATGGAGAATGGTGCGATCGTCGGGCTCATCACCCGATCGGCCATCGCACAATTCTTACAGTTGCACAAGGTGTGAAAGGTGAGAGGTGAAGCATCAAGTAATTAAAGGGGTTTCCCCTGGCATGCCTCACGCCTTACGTTTCACGTCTTATGATCAGTCGTTTGCGCGGGCGATGGAAATGTTCTGCGCGATAGAAATACGCACAAGGTGGACCACGAGCAGAAATCCGTAGACGACGCAGAAGAACTTGAAGGTGGCGCGGTAAAAGTCTGTCAAGAGGATGGGGAGACAGAGAGCAAAGAGCAGGCTCGCGATCAGGGTCATGAAGGTCAACCGCTTGCAGAATTCATGGGAAGCCTCCCGCCCAATCAATTTCAGGGCGCGGGCGTAGCGCTCGGCTCGTTGAAGTCTGGCTGTCCGCAGAGCCACCTCCCCCGCGCCCCAGTAGCGCAAACGGAAGTAGCCTGCCAGAATCAAGAGCCAGGGCAGTGCCCATAGAGGCCAATAGACCGTTCCTCCATAGGTTTCGCTGCTGATCAAGGCGGCGAAGGAGGGGGCATAGAGCAACCCCAACACCAGCGGCAGGATGCGCTCATCGTTCGGACGTTCACCCTCCGGTCCTCCATGAATCAGCTCACGTTCGAAAAGGGGGTAGCCGTACTTGAGAACCACGAGCGCGATGGCGGCGCTCATGGTCTTGTCCGGAATATAGCGGATCCAGTTCTGGAACCAGTTGACGATCCACCAGCTCAGACTTTCACCCCAGGTGAACCCGAAGAGGGATTCGAGATAGAGATGTGCAGTTTGCTCCCATTGGAGTACGCGCAGGCTCACTGACTCGGCAACATCGGGGTTCAAGGCAAAGGTGGTTTGCTCATGCAGGGCAGCCTGGACAAAGGTTCCCGGCAGGCTCATGACGATCGCGCCGCCGACCCCGAAGATATAGAGAAACCAGGCATGGGACAGGGCAGAACTGCGTCCTGTGCGGAGATACTTTTGAAAGCCTGTTTGTCTGGCCATCCAGCCCCAATAGAACGCGCCGGTTATGTTTACCAGCGACCAGGGGAAAATCAATATATCCCCGCCGGTTTCCGGGTACAACAACCAGTTCACGACGGAATTCGAGAGGAGGGCGGCGATGGTTCCCCACCAGGGGCCCAAGAGGAAGGCGACAAGCGCTGTTCCAGTCATGTCGAGGAACAGGATGCTCTCCAGATGGCGACTCAACGTGAGCCCAACGTAGTTGAGGAGCAGGCCGGCTGCGACGATCACGCCGGTTTCGTATAGGAGGAGATAGGGGGTACCACTGAAGGGCTTCGACGAAAAGAAATCGATCGTGGAAGATGAGTTAGAGGCCGGACGCTCGGTTGGGGAAGGCGATTTTCGTTCCTTCTTCGATGTGAACCGGCTCTGGATATCCAACAGCTTCTCCATAACGGTCAACATGGCCGCGATGAAGCCCGCCACAGTACCACCGAGCATGAGCATGTCTTTGCCGAAGTCTTCGGACATGAAGTGGTTCCCTTTTCGTCTCGGTTGCCATTCTAGCCACGAAGGGGCTTCCCCGCCAGCAAAAGTCCAGAAGCCAACAGACTGATCTGGTTTATCTGGCTAGCCAGGCTCAACCAGAGAAACCAAATAAACAAGAGCAACCAGCCGGTTCTTCTTATGTTAGCGGACCATCCGGCAAGGGCTGGTCTGACTGAGCGGACCTCGTGGCCGCGGCTGACAGAACCTGCGCCTGTTGCTGGAGGTGGTGGGCGACCTCGGCGCCGATCAGCAAGAGGGCCGCGGAGTAGTAGACCCATAAGAGCAGCAGAATGACTTCCAGGAGGGAACCATAGAGGTGTGTGTATACCGTTGCGTAGGTGCTATAGGTCACGAACAAAAGTTTGGCCGCGACCCAGAGAAGACTAAACGTAAGAGCGCCGATCATGGACTCGCGCCATTTCGTCCGCCGTTGTGGCACGAGTCGATACAATCCCGTGACCGTGAGGAAGGCCAGCGCGAAGGGCAGCGTATAGGTGAGAAACAGATCATGGGCTGCGAGGGCCAGAAGATCGAGCCCCCAGAGTCTTGGCGCGTATCCTGTTAAGAGATTGACCGTTTGGGTCGCGACGTAGGAGAGAAGCAGCACGAGTCCGGTCACCGCGAGCGAAGCTACGGCAATGCCGGTTGAGACGAGGGGATGGCGCCGCCAGGTACTCTCGAATACGACGTTCAATGCATAGTCGAGTTCATAGAATACCAACGTACCGAACCAGGTGAAGGCCAGAAACACGGCCCATCGGACGGTTTCCAAGGCGCTCACCCGATGCAATTCATTTGCGACATGTTCCCCCAGCGATGGGAGGAAGCCCTTGAGAAAACTGAGGAGGACCTGTTCCCCGATCACGTCCTGACTCACCACGAAACTTAGGCCATAGAGCAAGAGAAAGACGAGGGGGAAGAGGGAGAGCAACGAGAAAAATGCAAGAGAGGCCGCAAGACTGGCACACCCATGGTGCAGAAATGATCGCACGAGGTCTCGGAGGAAGCGAAAAGGTTGCATAAGACAAGAAGGGTGAAGGGCTTGTCCCAAGCCTAGCACGAGTCGACCTATCGTGCACCTGTCCAGGGTCTCGTCCGGTGAGAGAATTACTTCAGTGTGAGGACGGATTGGAGCGCGAAGCTGACGAGAGGGTTCGGGAAGAGGCCGAACAGAATCACGCCGGCGACGGCACAGGCCAACACGAAGGATAAGGCCGGCGAGGTCACGAGGCGTGGCGGCGCGACGGACGAGGGATTCGGATCGCGCATATACATCACCATCACCACCCGCATGTAGTAGTAGGCCGACACGGCCGCAAAGATCAGGGCGATGACGGCGAGCCAGGCCAATCCCGCTTCGACTGCCGCCATGAACACATAGAATTTTCCGATGAAGCCGGCGGTCGGCGGGATGCCTGCGAGTGAGACCATGAAGACCAGCATCAGAAAGGCCGCGAGCGGCTGGCGCTTTGCGAGTCCCGTGAAATCTTCAATCTCTTCTCCCTCGACCACCCCCTTCCGGAGCATGCCGATAAGAGCGAATGCACCGAGCGTCATGAACGAATAGAGGGTGAGATAAATCAAGACGCTCGCGAGGCCTGGCGTTCCACCGGAGGCGCCAACCGCGCGGCCTGCTGCCACAAAGCCGATCAACGCGTAACCGGCGTGGGCAATGCTCGAGTAGGCCAGCATCCGTTTGATGTTGGTTTGCACGATCGCGACGACATTGCCAAGTACGAGGGTGACGAGGGCGATGAGCAGGAACAGGAGCGACCAATCGGCCTTGAGCCCGCCGAGCCCTTCGACGAAGACCCGCATGAACGCGGCAAAGCTGGCCGCTTTTGAGGCCACCGCCATGAAGGCCGTGACGGAGGTCGGGGCGCCCTGATAAACGTCGGGCGTCCACATATGGAACGGGACCGCGGCGAGCTTAAAGCCGAACCCGACTGATACCAGAATCGTGGCGATCAGTAAGAGGGGATCATCCGCCCCGCGAGTCCCGACGGCACCTGCGATCGACGCCAGCTTCGTGCTGCCGGCCATGCCGTAGAGCAACGAGATGCCGTACAACAGAATCCCTGAGGAGAAGGCACCGAGGACGAAGTACTTGGCTGAGGCCTCCAGCGAGCGAGGCTTAGACCGGTTGAGGCCGGTCATCACATAGAGCGAAAGAGTCATGAGCTCCGTTCCGAGATAAATCGTGAGCAAGTCGACACCGGAGACCATGACCATCATGCCGGAGAGGGAGAGGAGGATGAACCCGTAGTATTCGCCGAGGTGTATGCGCTCCGCCTTCAGATAGGGCAGCGACATCAAAATGGTCAGGCCGGTTACGCCATAGAGGAGGATCTTCCAGAATCTGGCATAGGCATCGACCACCACCAGGTCGCTAAAGGCAGACACCCGGACATTCAGCGCGCTGATCTGCCCGCAAGTGAGCCCAAGACAGAGGGCGAGCGCTCCCAAGCTCAGCCAGGCGAGGAGATCCCGTCGCGAGGCTGGTGTGATGGGGTCCAAGCCGATGACGAGACAGGCTGTGACGACGACAATGAGTTCGGGAAGTAGTGCCAGGAGGTCAGCGCCGTACAGGCTCATCGCGAGGTTCCTCGGGTCTGTAGCTGTTCACCGTTGTCCGCCAGCAGTGGTGCTGTCGCTCCAGCAGAGGGGTGGGCGGTCGGCGCAACCTTCGTGCGGGACATGGAGGCAATCGTATTGGTCACGGTTTGGTGCATCCGGCTCACGAGCGGATTCGGAAAGAGCCCGATCCAAAATACCAGCAGGGCCAGCGGCACCAGCGTGGCGAGTTCCCGTTGGTTGAGGTCCCTCAGCTTCGGAAGCTGGTGCGGGGCCGGGACGCCGAAGACCACTCGTTGGACCATCCATAGGATATACGCGGCGGCGAGAATGATGCCCAACGACGCAAAGGCAGTCGCGACCTTGCTCCATAGGAACGTGCCGACGAGCACGAGGAATTCTCCGACAAAACTATTGGTGCCGGGGAGACCGAGCGCGGACAAGGCGAAAATCACCAACAGGGTGGCATACTGCGGCATCGGTGTAGCCAATCCGACATTGTCGGCGATCAACCGGCTGTGGGTGCGCTCATAGATCATGCCGACGCAGAGGAACAGCGCACCGGTCGTAATCCCGTGGTTGACCATTTGGAGGACGGCCCCTTCGATGCCCTGCTGGTTCAAGACAAACAGGCCGAGGGTCACGAAGCCCATATGGCTCACGCTCGAATAGGCGATCAGTTTCTTGAGATCGACTTGGGCCAGCGCCATATAGGCGCCGTAGATGATCGCGATGATGGAGAGGGTGACCATCATGGGCGTGAAGGCGCGGCTGGCGTCCGGCAGCATCGGCAAACTGAATCGCAGGAATCCATAGGTGCCCATTTTCAGCAGGATGCTGGCAAGGATGACGCTGCCGGCGGTCGGCGCCTCGACGTGGGCATCAGGGAGCCAGGTGTGAAACGGAAACATGGGGACCTTCACAGCGAAGGCGGCGAAGAACGCCAGGAAGAGCCATGTTTGCAGCGAAGCAGGGTAGGTGCCCCGGCTTAAGGCGAGGATGTCGAACGTGTGCCCCCCATAAAAGTACAGGACGAGGATGGCGACCAATAAGAGTACGCTCCCTGCGAGGGTGTACAGAAAGAACTTGATGGCCGCATAGAGCCGGTTAGGTCCTCCCCAGACGCCGATCAGGAGGTACATCGGAATTAACATGGCTTCCCAAAACACATAGAACAGCACGAAGTCCAACGCGACGAACACCCCCACCATGGCCGTTTCCATGACCAGCAGCATGGCCATGAAGCCCCGGACTCTCGTGGTGATTGAATCCCAAGATGCTAAAACACAGAGAGGCATGATCGCTGCGGTCATCAAGACCAACGGGAGGCTGATCCCGTCGAGACCCAGGCTGTAGTTAATGGGAGGAGCCGTGATCCAGGCGATATGTTCGGTGAACTGCATCTGGCTGGCCTGTGGATCAAAGAGCCACCAGAGCGGGAGAGCAACGAATAGAGCGGCCAGGGTCGCGGCTAACGCAATCCACCGAGCGGTCGATTCCGTCACGAAATAAATCGCGATGGCTCCCGCAAGGGGAAGGACGAGGAGGAGTGAGAGCCAGGGAAATCCGCCGCTGTGCATAGGACCTCAGAACATCAAAAAGACGGTCAGGATCACGACGACCCCAAGCGCCATACCGAGGGCATAATGTTGTGTCTGTCCGCTTTGCATGAGCCTCAAGAGCCAGCCCCCCCAGGCGATCGCGCGTGCGACACCGTTCACCGCGCCGTCTATCACGTTCACATCCACGCGCTTCCACAGTTCGGTTGCGGCAGAAAAGGTGGGGCGGACGATCGTTCGATCGTAGGCCTCGTCGACATACCATTTATTCAGCGAGGCCTGATACAACGACTGCCACCGTCGAGCGAACTGATCCGGGAGTGCCGGGTTGAGTACGTAAACATAATAGGCGCCGGCGATCCCGAGTAATCCCATGCCCGTGGCCAACACCATGATGCCGATGGCGGCTCCTTCCTCGTGAGCTGCTCCGCCTGCACCTGTTTCGAACATCGGTCCAAGAAACTCCGGAATGCCCAGATACCCTGTGACGATGCTGAGCATTGCGAGGATCATCAGCGGCACGGTCATGGTTTTCGAAGGTTCGTGTACACGGGCTGCATGATGAGGATCGACATGCGAGGGGCCCCAAAACATGACGAAGACCAGTCGGAAGCTGTAGAAGGCCGTCATCAAAGCCGTCACGAGTCCCAGGACTGTCAAACATTGACCGAGCGGGCCGGTCGACCAGGCCGAGACGAGCAGATCGTCCTTGCTAAAGAATCCGGCCGTCAGGGGGAAGCCCGCCAGCGCGAGCGAGCCCGCGACGAACGTCCAATAGGTGACCGGCAATTTGTCCTTTAACCCGCCCATGCGCCGCATGTCCTGCTCGTGATGCAGGGCGATGATGACGGACCCGCATCCGAGAAACAGGAGAGCTTTAAATGCGCCGTGGGTCAGGAGGTGGTACATGCCGGCGGCATAGGCGCCGAGACCGCAGGCCATCACCATATAGCCGAGCTGACTGACCGTCGAGTAGGCCACGACACGTTTGATGTCGGTTTGGGTCAAGGCGATGGTCGCCCCAACGACCATCGTCACTCCGCCGGTGATCGCCACGACCGCCATGGCGGTGGGAGAGAGGTTATAGAGCGGAGCCAATCGCGCGACCAGGAACACGCCCGCTGTCACCATCGTCGCAGCGTGAATGAGCGCGGAGATAGGGGTAGGGCCTTCCATCGCGTCCGGCAGCCAGACGTGGAGCGGTACCTGGGCCGATTTGCCGACTGCGCCGGTGAACAATAAGATACAGATGAGCGTGAGCACGGAGACGTCCCAGGTGCCTCCAATCGGACCGAGGACGTTCATCATGTCGCCTGAGGACTCGTGTGCGCGGGCAAAGATTTCGTGATAATCGAGCGATCCAAAGCTGTACCACACCAACAGGAGGCCGAGCATGAAGCCGAAATCGCCGACCCGGTTGACGATGAAGGCTTTCGTGGCGGCGGCGCAGGCGGCCGGACGCTCGTACCAGTGGCCGATGAGCAAGTAGGAACAGAGACCGACTGCTTCCCAGAAAATGAAGAGTTGAAGCAGGTTGTCCGCCATCACCAACATCAGCATCGAGAAGGTGAAGAGGGCGATGTAGCTGAAGAAGCGGGCATAGCCCGGATCTCCGTGCATATAGCCGATGGTATAGATGTGGACGAGTGAACTGACGATCGTGACGAGAAGCAGCATGACGGCGGTCAGCCGGTCGATGGAGAAGCCGATGTGAATATCGAGCATGCCCGAGGTCAGCCAGGTGTAGAGAGGGAAGCTCGTCTGGTGACCGCCTGCCACGTCGGAGAAGACCAGGAGCGAGAGCAGCAACGACACGATTACCGCCGGCACGGCGACGAGATGGGCCTTGTCCTTGATCCAATGTCCGAAGAGCCCGAGAATCAGGAACGAAGCCAGCGGAAAGAGCGGAATGAATTCGTAGGTCATAATAAAGAGCTAATAGCTTATGGCGTATGGCCTATAGTAAAGAGCTGCCGGCACATGGGGGGCGGGTTTGCAGCTTGGAGTCGACCCGCTTCGAAGCGTTCGAGATTTTGCTCTTGCTATTAGCCATACGCTATATGCCATCAGCTCTGCGATCCGTTCTACCATTTCAGCAACTGAAATTCGTCGATGTTGATCGTGGACTTGGCTCGATACAAGGCAATGATGATGGCCAACCCGACCGCAACCTCTGCTGCGGCGACCGTGAGGGCAAAGAAGACGAAGACCTGCCCTGCCACATCGTGGAAGTACTGCGAAAAAGCGACGAAGTTGATATTCGTCGCATTCAACATCAACTCGACCGACAGCAAGATGATGATGATGTTCCGGCGAAGGAGGACTCCGATGACTCCTGTCAGGAACACGATGCCGCTCAACACGAGATAGTAGGATAACGGGACCGTCATGATTCTGCAGGCTCCCCAAGGTCTTTCTTGGCCAGGATGATCGCGCCGATCATCGCCACGAGCAGAATCAATGACGCCACCTCGAAGGGAAATAGATAAGTGGAATAGAGCACGTCACCGATCGCTTCGGTATTGCCGGTTCCCCCGACGGTGGTTTCTGCGCCGGTTGCCACGACAGGGGTCGTCCAGCCTTTCATCGCCATGAGGATGACGGCCTCGATGACCAGCGTCGATCCCACCGCAACAGCCATGGGCCATTGACGATGGTAACGGTCATCCTGCCTCAGGTTCAGCAACATGACAACGAAGAGGTACAGGACCAGGATAGCGCCGGCGTAGACGACGATCTGAACGGCGGCGAGAAATTCCGCGTGGAGTGTGACGTAGAGTCCCGCCACGTGAAAAAACATGATGAGCAGCGCCAGCGCACTGTAAATCGGATTGCGCAACGCGACGACGAGTACCGCTGCGGCGGCGATCACGAAAGCAAAATAAAAAAAGAACACCTGTTCCATCAATAAGATCTCTAGGACGGTTTTTGCGGCAGGTGCTTGAACGCGACGTTGAAGAACGCCACATTCGGGTGCTGGAACTCCAGCTGCTCCTCGCGAACCGGAAATGACCGGTCGCCGATGGCGAGCAATTGTTGCTTGTTGAGGTGCAGCTGTCGCTTGTCGTACACCGCCCACTCGAATTCGCGCGTCATGCCGAGGGCATCCACCGGACAGGCATCGACACACATCCCGCAAAACAGGCAGCGGGTCATGTCCATGTAATATTCCTTGGAGTAGCGCTTCGTCGGCTCGCCCGGCACTTCTGCGCTGACCACGCGAATCACCCGCGACGGGCAGGCGGCTTCGCACAGATCGCAGCCGACACATTTTTCCGTTCCATCATCGTACCGTAACAAGGCCAGCATTCCGCGATAGTTGTCCGGCAGCGTCCGCTTTTCGTGCGGGTACTGCAGGGTGATCGGCCGGTAATGCAACAGGTGCGACATCGTCGCTTTCATTCCGGCGAGGAGTTCGTAGAAGGTGATCGTCTTGATCCAAGTCTTGAGGTTCATGTTCGTCTGGTCTGTCTTGTCTGTCTGGTTTATTTGGTTGTTCTGGTGTGTCTCGTTGGATTCAATGCGTGTGCTCTCTTGCCAGAGAAACTAGACAGACCAAATGAACCAAATAAACCGCATCAGCCCCTCGGGAAGAAATACGCGGTGATGGCCGTGACGACGATGTTGGCCAACGCGATCGGCAACATGACCTTCCAGCCGAACCGCATTAATTGATCGTAACGCAGTCGGGGCAACGTGGCGCGTAGCCAGAAGAACAGGAAGAGGAACAGATAGACTTTAAACGTAAACCAGGCGACGTTTTCCACCCAGGCCAGCCGTTCGAGGCCGACATACCCGAGGATCGTGCCAGGATAAGGAGCGTTCCAGCCGCCCAAGAACAGCGAGGCGGCGACGCAGGACACGAGGACCATGTTGGCGTATTCCGCGATGAAGAAGAAGGCGAAGCGCATGCCGCTATATTCCGTAAAGAATCCAGCCACGAGTTCGCTTTCTGCTTCCGGCAGGTCGAACGGGACGCGATTGGTCTCGGCCACGGCAGAAATGACGAAGACGACAAAGGCGAAGATTTGGGTATGGATAGGAAAGAATCCGTCGGGGCGGGCTCCCCAGATGAACCAATGCCAGAAGCCGCCTGCCTGGGCTTCCGTGATCGTCACGAGGCTGAGAGACCCTGCCAACAGCAGCACACCGACGATGGCCAGCCCGACGTTCAATTCGTAACTGATGACCTGGGCCGCGGAGCGCAAGCCTCCCAGGAGTGAATACTTACTGTTGGATGACCAGCCCCCCAGGATAATGCCGTAGGCGCCGATCGAGGCAAACGCCAGAATATACAAGATCCCGATGTTGATGTCGCTGATGACGAATGGTTTGATTGTGATCCCAAAGGCGTCCAGGGTCACGCTTGGACCGAAAGGGATGACGGCGAACCCGATCATGGCGGGCACCATGGCCAGGAGTGGCGCCAGGGTGAACATGGCCTTATTCGCGCCGGCCGGCACGATGTCCTCTTTGAAGAACAATTTGAGGCCGTCGGCGATCGGTTGGAGGATTCCATAGGGACCGACTTCCATCGGGCCCATGCGATCCTGCATCCAGCCGAGCACCTTCCGCTCGGCCAGGGTCAGGATCATGACCGTCAACATCACGATGCCCATCACCGCCGCTATCTGTGCGAGCGAAACCGCAAGTCGCAAGCTTAGTTCAGTCACGAGAGCACTCCCGGATAACAAGTGAAAAAACCATTGGTTCTCGTCCGCTCATGTTGTTTTCATCACCGACACGGATGCCGTCCGACAGGATGGGACTTTCGTGTCCGGATCGATGCCACAGTCAAAGAGTTGCAAGGCGTGCTGCGCGAAGTGGTCGGGGAGCCAGGCCAATCCCTCGGGCACGCGATCGAACAGTTTCACCATGGTCGAGAATTCGCCACGGCTGTTCGAGAGGCGAACTCGATCCCCCGGGCCGAGGGCGAATCGGGCGCCATCCACGGGATTCATCTGCAAGCACCCGCTCGGTTCGATCTGCAACAGTCCCTTCGAACGGGTCGACAGCTTCCCTGAATGGAACAGGCTCTGGACCAGCCCAAGCTGGACCGTTCCCTCCGGACGCATGACTCGCGCGGGCAGAGTATACCGAGTCACAAGGTCGTGGCGATATCCCCCGTTCACATATCGATCGACGGCGGCAGGATCCACTGCAGGAGGGATCGGCGATGGGCCGAGCGATCCGTAAGCGGGAATCACCGCCCGGATCTCTTTGAGGATTTCCTTGGCCTCGGCGTATTCCAACGGCGCACCGATGAAGACCGAGAGGGCCGACAGGATTTCCCAGTCGGGGCGGCTATCCCCCACCGGATCGATCGCGGGCCGAACGAGCTGGACGTGGCCCTCGGTATTGGTGAAGGTCCCGGCTTTCTCCATGGCGGAGGCGGCCGGGAGCACTACATGGGCGAGCGCGGCCGTTTCCGTGAGAAACAGCTCCTGGCAGACCAGGAGATCGAGCTTGCCCAGTGCCTCTTTGACTCCGGTCTGGGGCGGCAGGCTCCCGACAGGATTTTCTCCGATGACGAAAAGGCCCTTGATGATCCCGGCTTGCGCACGGTCGATCATCTCGATGAGTGTGGCCCCTGCCACGAGAGGGAGTTCCTCTTTCCAGGCACGAGTCATCCGGGCGCGCGCATCCTGATCGGTGAGGTCGAGCGCGCCCGGCAGCAGTTCCGCGACCGCTCCCATTTCAACCGCCCCTTGATCGTTATTCTCTTCCGCCAAGGGAGCAAAGCCGCAGCCCGGTACGGTTAACTTTCCACACAAGAGAAGTAGATCGAGGAGATTGAGACAGATGCTATACCCGCCTTGGCTGCGTAACAGGGTCTGGCCGGCGAGCACCACGACACGGCGTCCTCCAGCCACGGAGGCGGCCATGTGAGCGAACGATTCGCGCGAGACCCCTGTGCCCAGAGCGAGATCGTCCCAGGATAGTTGCTGGACCGCATGAGAGACGGCTGAGACATAGTCCGGCGACCGTTGCTGGATTGTACTGTCGATATGGTTTCCTTCAACCACAGCCTTCAGCAGGCCAAGGACGGCTGCTCCGAACTGGGACGGTGCCACGCAGAGATGTTGCTGCGACAGGTTGGTAATGTTGCTGATCGTGCCGATTGCAGGTTGGATCGCCTCGATCGTCAACAATGTTGCTTCGTGTTTCTTGACGGCTTCTTTGACCTTGAGGCCGGTAATAGGATTGGCTTCGGTGATGTTGGTGCCGACCAGAAGGAGCACGTCCGCTTGCGTGATGTCCTCGAACGTCACGGTCCAGCGATGCGTGCCTTGCACCCGTCGCATGGCCTGTATTCCGTTGATATGACCGTACCGCGCGCTGCTGTCGAGGTTATTGGTCCCTATCGTGAGGCGCATGAACTTCTGGAATAGATAGAGTTCTTCGTTGGTACAGCGGCCGGAAACCAGTCCGCCGAACGCTTGCGGGCCATGCGCCAACTTGAGCCGGTTGGTCTGTTCGGCCACAAACTCCAATGCCTCTTCCCACGTGGCTTCGACCAGCACGCCGTTCCGTCTGATTAACGGTCGGGTCACTCGGCTGGGGTGGCTTGTTGCGTGAAAACCAAAAAACCCGCGCGCGCAAAGGTCGCCGTTGTTTCGGCCGGCACCCTGAGCGCTGTTCACTTCGATCAGTTCCTGGTCCTTGGTTTGGACCGTGATCTGGCAGCCGTCGCCGCAAAAGGTGCAGACCGTGTCGGCTCGTTTGAGCATCCAGGGACGGTATTCGTACATCGAGAGCCGGCTGGTAATGGCGCCGACCGGGCAAATCTGCACGCAGCCGCCGCAGAATTCACAGTCCAATGGATGGGCGCCGAAGTACTTGATCTCGGTCATCGTGCCTCGCCCGACCGGGGCGAGGGCTTTGACGTCCATCACCTCGTCGCAGTAGCGGACACACCGGAGACACTGCACGCAACGGTTCATTTGCGTTTCAATCAGGGGACTGAAGTATTCCTTCTGAAAAATGCGCTTGGTCTCGACAAATCGACTGGCGGTCGCGGTGTATTCATGAGAAAAATCTTGGAGGTCGCACTTCCCGCCCTGATCGCAGACCGGGCAATCCAACGGGTGATTGGCCAGGATGAATTCGAGCACCGACTTGTGGGCGTCGTGGACGACCGTCGTGGCGGTCCGAACAGCCATGCCCTCGGTCGCCACGGTGCTGCAAGAGGTCTGGAGCTTCGGCATCTTTTCGACTTCGACCAGGCACATGCGGCAGTTCGCATCCGGCTTGAGTTTCGGATGGTAGCAGAAGTGCGGAACCATCACGCCGACCCGGCGAGCGGCTTCGATCACCAGCGTGCCTTTCGGCACCGAGATGGGAATGCCGTCGATCGTCAAGCGAACGGTGTCGGTTGTCGTAGCCATCGTTAGGGGCGTGCCATGATTCGTTTCGGGTGGAGCAGGTTGGCTGCCTGCGCTTCGTGAATCAGCGTGACGTATTCAGGCTTCCAATGTTTGAGCGTGCTCATAATCGGCGCCACTTCAGCGTCGCCGAACGCACAGACCGTCCGGCCCGCGATGTTCTTGCATAGATCGACCAAGGTTTCAAGGTCCTCCATCCGCCCCCGCTTTGCGACGATTCGACGCATGGTTTGCACCAGCCAGGAACTTCCCTCGCGGCAGGGGGTACACTTGCCGCAGGACTCATGATAGAAAAACTCCATGAGGCGAAGCGCGGCCCACACCATGTCCGTGCCCTCCTCCATCACGGTGACCCCTCCGGATCCGAGCATGGACCCGGCGGCGGCGACAGATTCGAAATCCAATTTGACGTCGAGGTGATCCGGCGTGAGGAATGGCGCTGACGCCCCGCCCGGGATGAAGGCCTTGAGCGGTTTGTCGGAGCGCATGCCGCCGGCATGCTCGTAGATCAACTCGCGGAACGTAATCCCCATCGGTACTTCGTAGTTCCCCGACCGTTTCACATGGCCGCTGACGCAGAAGATTCTGGTGCCGGTGCTCTTCGGGGGGGAGCCGATCGACGCGAACCATTCGGGGCCACGGTTGATGATGTGGGGAAGGTTTGCGAGGGTCTCGACGTTGTTCACCACGGTCGGTTTATTGTAGAGACCGTGTGTCGCCGGGAAGGGCGGCTTGACGCGCGGCAAGCCGCGCTTCCCTTCGAGCGACTCCAGCAACGCCGTTTCTTCCCCGCAGATATAGGCGCCGGCGCCCCGGTGCACCCACACATTGGCGGTGATCCCTGTGTTCAGGATGTTTGCTCCGATATAGCCGGCGGTCCGCGCCTCGGCGATCGCCTGTTCCAAGATCCTGGCCCCGAGGACGAATTCGCCGCGTATATAGATGTAGGAGGATTCTGCTCCGATCGCGTAGCAGGCGAGCACGATGCCTTCCAATATTTGGTGAGGGTCGCGTTCGATGAGCTGGCGATCCTTGAACGTGCCTGGCTCGCTCTCATCCGCGTTGCAACAGAGATAGCGCGGGCCCCGGTAGTCCTTGGGCAGGAATCCCCATTTCACACCGGTCGGGAACCCCGCACCGCCTCGTCCCCGGAGCCCCGATTTCATCACTGTGGCGGTGACCTCGGTCGGCGGAACTTTGCCCAGGACCTTACGGAGTGCCTGGTAGCCGCCCGTTCGCTCGTAGTCTTGAAGGCAACCGGTATAACCGGGTTGCAGCATGTTCTTCAAAAGGACTGGTTCGTGCTTCGACATAGGCTTCAGCGTGAAACGTGAAAGGTGAAAAGTGAAAAATAGGGCCCCGATCTTGTCGTGTAACGTCTCACGTCTTACGCCTCACGTTTGACGGCATTCGCGGGTTCCGGCCACATAAACGGGCCGGTCTTGAGCGAGCAGGTCCCGTCTTTTTTGAGATCGGCCAGGATTCGGTCGAATTTTTCTTCTGTGAGCCGTTCAAAATAATCCTCGTTGACCTGCATCATCGGTGCTGTGCCACAGGCGGCAAGGCATTCGACCGTGCTGAGGGTAAAGAGTCCGTCGGCTGTCGTCTCGCCCGGTCCGATTCCGAGTTTCGTCTTGACCCATCCGATGACCGTATCAGACCCGACCAACGCGCACATCAGGGACTTGCAGATTTGGAGATGATATTTCCCCACGCGCTTGAGATTGAGCATCGTATAGAACGTGGCCGTCTCATAGACTTGGGGCGGGGTCAGTCGCAACAGTCCTGCGATCTCCTTCATCGCCATCTCGGATACGTAGCCCTCATCCTGTTGCGCCAGATACAGCAACGGAATCAACGCGGAGCGCTTCACCGGATACCGGCTCAGGATCTCGTCGATTTCTTTCTGATATTTTTCCTTTAACATCACACACTCTCTGCGACTATGGCTTGAGGGAGCCTCTATTGCGCGCATCGACCGAGCACCTTCTGAGCGTGCGCGGTCTGCGAGCAGGGAGGCCTCTCAAGTCATGGTCATCTATCACATTCTCCCATTACGATGTCATAGGTCCCGAAGATCGTAATGATGTCGGAAATCAAGTAGCCTCGCGCCATGTGGTCAAAGGCGCCCATGTGTACAAATGAAGGCGAGCGGATCTTCAGCCGGTAGGGACGGGCGCTGCCGTCGCTGACGATGAAAAATCCCAACTCGCCTTTCGGGGCCTCGGTCCCGCAGTAGGTCTCGGCCTTCGGTGGCTTGATGCCCTGGGTGTAAATGATGAAATGATGGATCAAGCTTTCCATGTCCCGCATGACCAGTTCCTTGGGAGGCGGAATATATTGCGGCGCTTCGGCCATGATCGGCCCGGCCGGCAGCTGATCGAGACATTGTGCGATGATCCTGGCGCTCTGCCGCATCTCTTCCATGCGGATCCAGTACCGGTCGTAGGTGTCGCCGTTCTTGCCGATCGGCACTTCCCAATCGACTTTGTCGTACACGCCGTAGGGCTCGAACTTGCGTACATCATAGGCCACGCCAGAACCTCGCAACACCGGCCCGGTGCAACCGAAGTTGATCGCGTCTTCGGCCGAGAGCACAGCCACGTTCTTCGTGCGGCCGAGCCAGATGCGATTTGACGCGATGAGCGAATCGTATTCCTTGACTTTTTCGGGAAAGGTCTCGAGGAACGCCTTCATCCGCTGGACCAGCTCTGGCGTGAAGTCGCTGTCGACACCGCCGATGCGATAGTAGTTCAGAGTCAGGCGTGCTCCACAGAGCTTTTCGAACATATCCAGCAGGATTTCTCGCTCCCGGAAGGTCCAGAAAAATACGGTCATGGCGCCGATATCGAGGGCCTGCGTGCCGAGCCAAAAGAGGTGCCCGATGATGCGTTGCATCTCAGCCACGATGGTCCTGATGTATTCGGCCCGGACCGGCACCGTGATCTCGAGGAGCTTTTCCACGGCCCGCACATAGGCGTAGTTGTTGGCCATGGCACAGACATAGTCGAGCCGGTCCGTGTGCGGGATGATCTGCATGTAGGCCAGACCCTCGCACAATTTTTCGACCCCTCGATGCAGGTAGCCGAGGTCCGGTGTGGCTTTCACAATCCGTTCGCCGTCCAACTCGAGCACGACACGCAACACGCCGTGTGTGCTCGGATGCTGTGGCCCCATATTCAGCAGCAATTCCTCTTTCCGGCGGGAACTCGGCAAGCCTGGCTCGGCGCGAAAGGAATCTTTCTGCTCCTCGGGGATTTCGCTCTCAGTGACGTCGGTCGGGGGCTCGTCCAATCTCGGGATGAAGTCGAATTCGCTTCGCCAGCCTCGCCCTTCGGTCGGAAAGTCTTTTCTCAAGGGGTATCCCTCGGCGTAATCCTCCGGCATCAAAATGCGCCGTAGGTCGGGATGGCCGGAAAAGTGAATACCCATCATGTCGTACACTTCTCGCTCCAGGAATTCGGCTCCCTTCCAGATGCCGGTGACCGACGCAATCGTCGGGTCGTCCTCCGGGATGCGCGCCTTGAGGCGAAGGCGTTGGCGAAGGGGAAGCGAGTGCAAGTGATAGACGACTTCAAATCGCAGTTGATCTTCAGGATAGTCGACCGAGCAAATATCGGTGAGATGATCAAAGGCTGCTTCCGGTGCATCGTGCAAATAGCGCGCAATATCCAGCAGGCGCGCGGCGGTCACGGAGACAGATGTCTCGGCACGTGTCGCATCGACGTGGGTCGCGAGGACCTCGTCCTGGAATTTTGCCTTCAGGCTGTCGAGTAGGGCTTGCATAGTAGTCGTTAAACGTGAAGCGTGAAGCGTGAAACGCGAGAGGAGTTGGTCGAGCCATTCTTGCGTTTGACGGTTAACGTCATCTCACGAACACCTTTTCCCGCTGAATCTTTTCCTGTAATTTCAGCAATCCATCCATCAATGCTTCCGGGCGGGGCGGACAGCCCGGTACATAGACATCGACCGGAATAATCTGGTCGACGCCTTGGACCACTGCATAGCTATTGTAGTGGTTGCCGGAGGTGGCGCAGGAGCCCATGGAAATGACATACCGTGGTTCCGGCATCTGGTCGTAGATGCGGCGGATCACCGGGGCCATTTTGCGCGTCACAGTGCCGGCGATGATCATGAGATCGGACTGCCGTGGCGAGGCCCGAAAGACACCGGCGCCGAACCGATCCAGATCGTATCGTGACGACACACTCGCAATCATTTCGATGGCGCAGCAGGCAAGGCCGAACGTCATCGGCCACAAGGCCGACTTCCGGGACCAATTCACGACTGCGTCCAGATTGGTCGTCAGAATATTCGCCTCAAACTGTCTCTCCAGAAAGCTCATCTGTCCTTATTTTCCTCTCTCTCGCCACGCATCGATTGGGACGGGTGGCCTGGTCGGCTCCCATTGCGCGCATCGAGCGAGCACATTCCGATCGTGCGCGCTCTGCGAGCACAGGAGTCGACCGGGCTTCCCGTCCAACCTAGTCCCATTCTAACGCCCCCTTCTTCCAGGCATACCAGAATCCGACCAGCAGGATGCCGAGAAACACGAGCATTTCGATGAGTCCCAGCAGGCCGAGCGACTGAAACCGGACGGCCCACGGGATCATGAAGATGATCTCGATATCGAAAATGACGAACAGCATCGCGATGATGTAGTAGCGCATCGGAAACTGGATGCGCGCGTCGGAAAACAGCGGGCTTCCGCTCTCATAGGGTGTCAGCTTGGCGCGATAGGGGCGACTCGGCCGGACGAACCAGCCGGCGAGAAGTGAGACGGCGCCAAAGGCAATGGCAATGCCGATGAACAGCAGGATCGGAAGATAATTCAGCGGAACAGATTCACCCGCCATCACGTCCTCGTCAATCAGGCCGCTTCGTTGAGTGTCAGTGCCGAGCCGAAGAAGGGTTTGAACTTCAAGCCGTCGAGATCCGGTCGCTCGATTCCTCGATGTTGCACCAGGATCTTGAAGGTCCGTCCCATCCCGTCCGGCTTGAGGAGATGGATAGCCGCACCAAACTCCGGACTCTCCGGATCGAGTTGGCCGATCATGTCTTCCACTCCGAGCCCCATGAGAAAACTCATCTGATTCGTGAAACCTGTCACGCTCAAGCCGGCAGCTGCCCCGGCGGTTGCCAAACTGGTGAAGTCCACATGGGCGGTCATGTCCTGCTGACCGATGCGGACGTAGGGCACATCGCCGGTCAATTGTTGGTAGTAGCAGAGGAATGTGCCGTCCTTCCGATCTGGTCCGTACAAATCCTGCGCCGTATGGCCATAATCGATGGTCACCACGAATCCGCGATCGATCCGCTGTGCCACCTGGTCCATCCATTCCAGGGCCTGGAGGTTCATCTCGGTTCGGTAGCCGTCCGGCCAGGTTGGGTTCAGCCGTTGGAGATGTCGTTCGAGTGCAGGATTTGACAGAGGCTTGATGGATTCCTCAAACCGTCCATCCCGATAGTCTACGAAGAGTTCCTTGACCTGACCGGCGACCGCTTGAATGCGATGAACGGGAAAGGCATCCACGAGTTCATTGCTGAAGAGCAGGCCGGTCACGCTCTGAGGAGCGAGAGCGTTCAAGCCTTCGACCCAAGTTACAAGTCCAGGCTTGTTTAACCAAGGGGCCAGATATTGCTGCTGGAGTGCCTGCATCGCAGGGCTCCGTTCAATCAGCACATACTGAACACGCGATGCGAAGTCATCTTGCTTGGCATGGATCGCCGCAAGACAATCTCGAGCCAACAAGCCCTTACCGGCACCCATTTCCACGATCGTGAAGGGAGTGGGGCGACCCAATAATTCGTCCATTTGCCTGGCCTGAGCGGCAATGGCGCGGCCGAGAATCGGGTGCACGTCAGAACTGGTATAGAAATCACCGGACCAGCCGATACGTTCATGGTCCGCACCGTCAGGTTGGCGCATGTAATAGCCGTATTGAGGGTGATAGAGCGCCAGTTCCATGAAGCGGACGAAGGGGATGGGTCCGTTCCGGGTGATCTCGGACGAGATGGCAGCGACGAGTTCAGGATGTCCTAGCGACACAGACCACTCCTTCGGCTCTGTGAAGACAGCTCGAACCAACCCGAGAAAACG
>JAGXAR010000062.1 GCA_018971525.1 Nitrospirota bacterium | reverse complement strand
CGTGCAGCTGAAAGACCTGCTTCGCCAAATCAATCCCAATGCGTGTGACGTTCATCATGTGGACTCCCTCCTTCTGGTGATGGTGGGTTCGCACCGTAGTCCCGGTGAGACCCATGGTACCGAAGTGGGGGAGTCCATCCCATTAGAAATAGTCCTCCAGCGGCGTTCTCGCATCATTCAGACCCTCAACGTACCGAAGGTAATTCTCGAATGTCGGAAGCGCTGGAGGGGCTTTTCCGTTCGCCGAGACCCATTCAAATGGCGAACGGTCCACACGAAGTGCGAACTGTGCCCCCTCGCCCTTCACTCGCTGCGGCCTTGCTGGACGGCCTATTTGAACATCCTGCGGGGCATTCTCACCCGCCCGTGATTGAGTGCAATCGTGTATTCCCCTGCTGGTCAAACGGTGTTTCACCAGCCTGCTAGACGCTGGATACTGGGACGAGGCATTGGATATGACCGTCGAGGCCGATATCTTGAGTGGAGGAAGCGCAGACAAGATGGAGGGGAGCGATAGCCCCTCCAAGAAGGGGAATCGTGGGCCGAAACCCTCTCGCACAATCGAACAGAATGTGCTGGATGCGCTGGTCTATCGCGAGATCATCAGCCAGGCCGATGTGCTGGCGGCGGTCGATGATTCAAGAGACGGCCCCCTCGATCTCGAAGCGGTGCTCCTCGACCGGTATCGTGTGCCGAAGGACGCCTTAGGCTCCGCCCTGAGTGATTTTTATCAATGTCCCTACCTGCCGTATGACGAACGAACGGTCATCGATGCCGACTTGTTGAAAACACTCAACCTCGACTATCTCAAGAAGAACCTCTGGCTGCCGATTGCGCGTCGAGGCTCACTGATCGATGTGCTCACCAGCGATCCGCACGATCTCGACAAGGGATGGGACGTGCGGCGTACATTTCCTGGAATGACCATCCGCTATGCCGTAGGTCTGCGCAGGGACATCGAACAATTTCTTCATATTGCCAGGGGCCAGGGAACCAGCGGGTCCATCGGCGCCATTCTTGGTGAGTTAGTCAATGAAATTCATCTTGAGCCTACCATCGACCCCGTATCAGGCGGGATCGACGAGAACGACTCAGCCATTGTTCGGCTGACCAACCAAGTGGTCCTCGAAGCCGACCGGCTTGGTGCGTCGGACATTCATATCGAACCATACGCGAATCGTAAAGACATGGTCGTGCGTCTGCGCGTCGACGGTACCTGCTTCACCTACATGAGGATTCCCTCGGCCTATCGGCGTGCTGTCGTGTCACGCATCAAGGTCATGGCCAATCTTGACATTGCGGAACGACGTAAACCCCAAGACGGCAAGATCAGGTACCGGCTGGCGAAGGATCGAGAGATCGAATTACGCGTTGCGACCCTGCCCACCTCAGGACACGACGAAGATGTCGTGCTGCGACTCCTAACTGCCAAGAAATCGATGTCGCTCGAGGCGATGGAATTTGCTCCCGCCACCTTGCAGGCCATTCAAACCATCGCGGAGAAACCGCATGGGATCATCCTGTGTGTCGGCCCGACTGGGTCCGGCAAAACGACAACCTTGCATGCCATTCTGAAGCACATCAATACCGACGAACGAAAGATCTGGACGGCGGAAGACCCCATTGAAATTACCCAGGACGGTCTCCGCCAAGTCCAGGTCCATCCGAAGATCGACCTCACCTTCGCGACTGCGATGCGGGCGTTTCTGCGTGCCGACCCCGACGTCATCATGATCGGCGAGATGCGGGACAAGGAAACGGCAGACATCGCCATCGAGGCCTCGCTCACAGGCCACTTGGTGCTCAGTACGCTCCATACGAACAGTGCGGTCGAAACGGTGATCCGTTTGTTGGATCTCGGGTGTGACCCGTTCAACTTTGCCGACGCCATGTTGGGGGTGCTCGCCCAGCGCCTGTGCAAACGGATCTGCATCCAGTGTAAAGAGGCCTATCATCCGACGCACCAGGAATACGACGAGTTGGTCCAAGGCTGCGGAGCGCGCGAGTGGGAGCAATGGGGCGTCGCGGATGCCACGTCGATCACGCTGTATCGTGGAAGAGGGTGCGACGTCTGCAACAGGACCGGATTCAAAGGCCGTGTTCCGCTCCACGAACTCTTGATTGGCTCGGAAGATATGAAAAGCTGTATCCAGTCCAAAGCCCGCACCGTCGAGATGCTGAACGTGGCGATGCGGGAAGGCATGATCTCCTTGGTTCAGGACGGCATTCGGAAGGTACTTCAGGGCGTGACAACATATCGGCAGGTCCGCTCTGTAGCTATGAAGTAAGTAGTCGCCTATTGTAGTTTCTTCACCTCAGGTCATCCCCGACCGTCAGACGTTCAACAATCTCTCTTCAAGGTCTGCGCAGTTCTCATTTTCATAGAGAGCGGCGCGGCAGCTTTCTCGTGCCAGAACGGTCCATGCAAGCAGGATCATTGACTGCCTGCCCAGCGCACCGGCGTTCAATAACAATGCGGATTGTGTCCCTCACCGCGAGCCATATTCCATCAGGATCCTGCCTATAGTGGTGGGCAGAAACTGTACAGGCCACGCGCAAAAAATTGTCGTTCAATCTCGCGAAAAATGGCCGGATCAATCCCCTTGCGTTGGGGGGAAGGACTATCAAATCAAGAGGTTAGACGAAGAGAATGGTGAGTCTAAGTCGGCATGCCACTTGCTCATCTTGAAGACGCGCTATGTGTATCGTTTCCATTATAAGGAAGATTGCGCGGCAAAAGATAAGCCTGGCAAGGCCTGAGACCGGCTTTACGCTCCTCGAGACGATGATCGTCGGGGCTATTATCGGCATTGCAGGGCTCATCGCAATCCCAAACTATTTGGTGTGGCAGTCTCGCTCTGAGTTAAGACAGGCGGTCACTGAGGTCCAGAATCAGCTGCTTTTGGCTCGCATGGCAGCCTTAAGCCGAAATGCTCCTGTGACGGTGGCCATCAGTATCACCAATGGAGCGGTACAGACGACGACGACGAATGCAGCGACAGGGGCACCGGTTCTGGCCTCGATTAGCGTACGGCTGCCTCATGTCGTGGACCTGAAAGTGGGGCCTTCCGCCGCGTGGACATCTGCCGCGACGGCGAACGTGTCGTTTAACTCAAGGGGCATGCGATCCGGAGGCCCTGGGCCGACGTTGAACCAGGAACTCGCGATGGTCAATGACCAAGGCGTCCAATATGCGATGAAGGTGACTCCGCGGGGCATCGTCAATTGGTGTCAGGACAGTGTCTGTTCGTGATCGAGGCCATGGTATCGGGAGCGCACATTTCAAATGCCTAGGATCAATCATCAATCAGGCTTCACATTGGTCGAAAGCATGATAGCGGCGGCGATCCTGTCGGTGGGCGTTTTGGGGGTTGCTGCCATGCAGGGGATCGCATTGACGCGCAACGTCGATTCGACCGAGTTAACCCGCGCGACCAACTTGGCTGCGGAGATGATCGAACGGATACAGTACAACCGCAAAAACATCGCGCAATATGCCATCGATACATCCAATGCCACTCCGTGTCCACAGAGCGCAGTCACTCAGGCAGAGGCAAAAGGCGACTGCGACCAGTGGGTGGGGCTGCTCAACAATCCACAGGCGTCAGGGCTGGTGAATGTGCGAGGAGTGATTACCGTGCCTGTGACGCCGGTGGGAATATTGGGGGCGCTGCTGAATCAATATCCGGTCACGGTGGCGGTGTCGTGGACCGGCGCGGCGGGCGAGACCAAAGTGGCTCGGCCAAAGCAAGTCGTGTTGACGACGACGATTTCTCCGGAATGAGGGGCAGAAGAGAGGGCGCACTCATGGTCACGCAGGGGAAAATTCGGGACGGCCAGCAAGGGGTGACGCTCGTCGAACTCATGGTCGGCGCCGTGGTGGCCACGACCATCATCGCCGCAGGGTATGCGGTGCTGTCGTCTTCCGATAAAGCGCTGACCACGAATGAACAGACGGTTGAAACGCAACAGAATGTCCGCGTGGCGATGGAATTTCTGTTCCGAGACATCCGGCAGGCGGGCTTCGGGATGAATGGCCCGGTCGGAAACTGTCCCACCGCCATCGTGCCCGCCGATAACAACACGGCCGGCCCGGATCGCGGACCGGACCGGATCAGTCTGGTGGTGCCGGTGGGAAATCCGGTGGGAACAGCCACGGACCCGGCTTGGGTCCTCAACAGCGATACGACTATAGGGTTTAACCTGCTTGCTCTTCCCTCGGCCCTCGTGGTCACCAATATGACGAGCGAAGCAGGTGGAAGCCTCACGGCGCCGAGTGCGACCATCTCGATCGGCGGGGCAATCACCACGACGGTGACGGCCGCAAGCGGCGCCAACCTGACAGTGGCAGCGGTTCCAGCCCCGGTCGTCATGAAACAGAATTCACCGATCTACTTGCTGCAATGCATTACCTATCAAATTATTCCGCCTCCCGATCCGACCGGCCTCTGCGCTGGGCGGTCACCGTGCCTGGTTCGCGGAGTGGCTGGAGGGATGACGGCTGGTGTGTTGGATTGTACGACGGCAGGGAGCCGGTGCATGTCCATTGCCGACGAAATCGAGGACATCCAGTTTGCCTATGGGTGCGACGGATGTGTCGGTACGGTCAACGGCGGCACTCCCGACGGCATCATCGACAACCAGGGCGGCGCAGCGGGGTTCGACCAGGCCGACTTTGTGACAAATAACGCCTGGGGCACACCACCGATGACAGCCGACACAATTCAGCTGGCCCAGGTGACGATCGTCGGGCGCCAACGGAGAGCGGATCGGGGATTCGGAGACAGCAATCAGCAAACGGCGCAGGGGACGGCCTTGCAAGTGAGCGACCATCTCCATTCGGATGGCGTGTTTGCGTCGGGGGACTATGCCACGTTGACGCCTCCCTATACCTCGACCCGTCGGCGCTTGCTGACCCGGACGATCGAACTTCGCAATCTGAGACACTAAGGAGCGGGAGCGTGACGCACTACAGCCTGTCAATTCACGGGCCGAGTTTCAGGGAGAACCAACAGGGCATTGCGATGCTCAGCATCCTGATGCTGATGCTGATCCTGACCGTCCTTGGAATCGGCGCCATGACGATCACGGGGCTTGAAAACCGCGTCGCCGGTTTCGCCAGTTCGATGGAAGCCTCCTCCGCGGCAGCGGACGCCTGTGTCGCGACGGGGGTGAAAGTTATTCAGCAAGTGCTCGACGTGTCCAACGGCATGTCTGTGCCCGCGGCGCTGCTGGATAATCAAACCCCGCCGGGGCCTGTGCCCTCCGGCAATAAGACCCAGCTGGAACTAGAAATCAGCGGAGATCCGACCGCGGCTGCCGATGCACCGATCGGACCGCCGTTCCCCGCCGGCATCAGCGCCGCCGTTCCCAATTTGGTCCAAACGGTCGGCGCCTATTCCGTAGCGGGAGACATCGATCGGCTCTACCTCAAGCCGCGGGCAGGGTCGGGCCAGCAGTTCGGCGCCGCCTACGATGGAACGGCCGTGGGGGCCGGATCCGGCGGTATGGATATTTTCTACAGCGTGGACTGCGTGGCCACGAATGCGGCCACCGGCATGAGCAGCCGCATCTCCGCCGTCTATTCCTGTCTCTACAACGAAGGCTGCACGAGAAAACTGTGATCGTGACGCGTGACGAAGTTGTACCTGCTCCCATGAAGGAGCGGCGCGACCGCCGGCCCTTCGAGCAACACCGGGAGGATTGTATGAAGAAGTACGATCGGGTGACACGAGGATGGGGGTTGTGGATGGCTACGGCCGTCAGTGCTCTCGCACTGTCGAGCATACCGGCGGTGGTAGCTGCTCAGAATATGGCGGACTACACCAACTATCCGATCTTCCTCAGCCAGACCGTGCCGCCGAATATTCTTTTCCTCGTGGACATGGGGAACTACACCCTTGAAGCCGCCTACAGCGGCACGAACCAGCGCTATTGGATTTCGTTCAAATCCGGGACCGCAACTTCCGGTACCTATTCGTCTAATGTGACGGTCAAGGGTGCCACCGCCACCGCCGACCCTCTCGTGGCCGTGGACAACAACGGGGTGGCGATCAACACCTCGAACGTCACGTCGCCGGCAGAAACATTCGACTCAACCAAGTCCTACTACGGTATGTTCGATTCGTTTCGTTGCTATACGACCGGCAGCAACAGCTTCAACTACGCATCGGTGAAAGTGAACGTGTCCGATGCCTGCGCCGCGGCCAATTGGGACGGGAATTTTCTCAACTGGCTGACGCAGACGAAAAAACAAATGATTTATCAGGTGCTCGTCGGCGGAGAGCCGATTCCGGCGCAAGCGAATCAAGACGGCACGGCCAATAGTCTGTCCGCCGATCCCAAAACCGGAGAAAACGGGAGTACAAATACTTGTAACAGCGATAGCAAGTCTTGCTGGCGTTTTGTGAAGTATGTCCCGAGCGGAACCTTGACAGGCCGGGTGCCGACCACCCTGCCTACGGCGGCAACGACGAACGTCAGCCTCGGCGCGGGCACCGTGTCGACGGTCAGCGTTGCAGCAGGCACCGTTTCGAACGGCATCTTCTTCGGGGTCGGGGAGGGCACCCTCTACATCAATGACAATGCCACGCCGTCTCCATTCGACAATGCGCCCGCGAATCAATATGGACTCACCGTCAATTTGCTCAGCGAACCGAACGTTCCCTCGGGGACGGGATCGTATGCGGGCAATTGTATTGTCGGGGATCCGAACTTTGCCGGCCACTTGATTTGCTATCAGCGGGATCGGTCGCTCGGCCTCTTTCAGACCATGCGCACCGATAACATGCATGTCGCAGTAATGTTCGTGAATGCCAGCACAGGCCAAGGGGGCAGTCTCCAGTATCCCTTTGACGGGGCCTTCAACGCTTCCACTGTGACGAATATCCGCAACCAGCACACGGCGGCCTACGGGCCCCTGTCCGAAGCCTTGTACGAGGGGCTCTGTCTCTTCAGCAAGAGCCAAGGGCCCTGTTACAGTAACAGCGGCTCGTGGTCCACCGGCTACAGCTCTGGTGGAATCGGCCAACCGGGCGATCCCTTCTTTTTCGCCAGCATGAACCAGGAGGTCCGGTGCGCGAAGTGTTTCGTATTGATGATCAGCCCGGGGAAGGGTGTGGGGGATGGCAACCCGCCGGATCTGCAGACACCCTTTGGCAATCTCTTCAACGGAACAAACATCGGGATTGATTATACCCAGGCGCCTTGGAACATGACGGCCCCTAATGCCCTAGCCGCTGGCGATCGCCTCGACGACGTAGCCTATTATGGTCGCACCCATGACTTGCGGAGCGACCTCACAGGGACCCAATCAGTATCGTTCTATGCGGTCAATGCCATGGGAGGCCCGAGTGGCGCGACGCTTCTGGCCTCGGCGGCCAAGTATGGCGGATTCGTAGACCGGAATAACAATAACGCCGTCGACCTGACAGGCACGCAAACCTGCACCTATCCAACGGGATCGAAACTCGGGAGCGGGAACAGCACCAGCAACGCCGAATGGGACCTCAATCAAGATTGCGTGCCGGATACGTTCTTTGATGCATCCGAAGGTGGCGACCTCGCGGCGCAAATCAATGCGGCCATCGCCGATATTCTCAAGAAGGCGGCGTCGGGCACCTCGATTTCCGTGCTGGCCTCCTCATCGACAGGAGAAGGTTCCTTGTTTCAAGCCTTCTTTTACCCGTCGACGTTCGAAGGAACGAATGAAATCAAGTGGACCGGCTTCGTGCAGGGTCTCTTCGTGGATCCCTTTGGGAATCTGCGCGAAGATCGCGGTGGTCCGAGCGGGAGCCCCGATGGGAAACTCGTGTACAGCGACGACAATATCGTTGTGACAAGGACCGACCCGACATCGGGCGATGTCGTTGTCGATCGCTTTTACGACGTGAGTCCAGCAGACGGGCTGGCCGACAGCACGACACCGTACGAAACGGTGAGCTTGCGCGAGATGCAAGGATTGTGGGAAGCGGGGAAAAATTTGGCCCTCCGCGATATCTCCTCAAACCCTCGCAATCTCATCACCTGGGTCGATCTGAACAATAACGGGGTGGTGGATGCAACCGAACAGATGGCGTTCAGCACGGCCAATGCGGGGACACTGTGCCCCTACCTTCTTGTTAGCAACTGCGGGACCTCTACGGCCCCGGCCACGGACATCATCAACTTCGTCCAGGGCACGCAAGTGTCGGGGATGCGCAACCGGCAGGTGACGGTCAACGGCGCGCTGCATGTCTGGAAACTCGGCGACGTGGTGAACTCCACCCCGACGATCGTGGGCGCACCGAAGGAACGCTACGATATTCTATACGGCGATTCAGGCTATCGCCACTTCGTCGCGAAATGGGCCAATCGCCGCCAGCAGGCCTACGTCGGCGCGAACGACGGTCTGCTGCACGCATTTAACGTCGGCTATTATCACCGAGGGGATGATCCCTCTACGAGCTCCGTGTTGGAGCACGGCTGGTACACCACGAACCAGGCCGATAATTCGACCGGGACCGGGTTGGGCCAAGAGGTATGGGGATTCGTGCCTTACCATCTTCTTCCGCAACTCAAGTGGTACACGCAGACGAATTACACCCACATCTCGTATGTGGATCTGAAGCCGAAGGTGACAGATGTCCACATTTTCACGCAGGAAGCGGCCTGTGGGGGCGGCACGACGCCGACCGCTGCCGGCTGCATCCATCCGGACGGGTGGGGCACGATCCTAATCGCCGGACTTCGGTTCGGCGGCAGTTGCGGATCGTGCTCTGCTGTGTCCTCAGGCAACAAGGGCGGGCCAGCCCTAAAGGTGGTAGCGGATTTCAACGGCAACGGCAACACGACCGATGTGAACGATACCCGCTATTTTTACAGCGCCTATGTCGTGCTGGATGTTACGGATCCGGATGCGACACCGACTGTGCTCGCTGTCTATTCGTCGTCCGATCTCGGGTTGACCACCAGCTATCCGACGGTGGCCCGCATGAACTTGTCAACCGACGGGACCACGACCCATACGAATTCCAAATGGTTCATGGTTTTCGGTTCGGGAGTGACCGGATATGATGGCGGAGCTGCCGCTGCGGCCCAATTGTTCGCCATGGAGCTTGGAACTCCCCTGGGAACTGCCCCAACCGTGACGAAGATGCCGGTCGGCTCATATAGTTCCTTCATGGCCGATCCGATCACGCTGGACAGAGATCTCGATTTCCGATCCGATGCAGTCTTTGTGGGACGGACAATCGATCCGACCTCCAGAGGGATCGGGTATTGGACGGGCAAGATGTATCAGCTCACGATGGGTAGGTGCAGTGCCGCTCCCTGCTCGACCTCGACCTGGGGCGTTGCTTCGGGAGGGAGCCGCGTTCCAACAGAAATGCTGGACACTTTTAATATGACTGCCGGCTTGACGTATCTTGGACCTGTCACCTCGAGTCCAACGGTCACCTTGGATGATACGGGAGAAGTGTGGGTGTTTTTTGGCACAGGAAGATTCCTGAGTACAGCCGACAAGTCGGATACATCAACCCAGTATCTTCTGGGAATCAAAGATTCAGTCCTCCGTCCGGGAGGCTGTTCCCAGACCAGTGTCACGAGCTGCTGGGATAATAATCTTCTTGACGTCTCAAATCTGCAGATCTGTGTCACCTGTGCTGTCGGGTCGAATCAAGTGAACGGCATCGCCGGCACGACGTCGTACCCGGCGCTAATTTCGTTAATTAAGGGAAAGGATGGATGGGTTACCAACTTGCCGACTGCGGGCGAGCGGTCCATTGTGCCGCCGACGATCATCGCGGGGGCTGTCTTGTTCCCAACCTTTATTCCCACGAACGACATCTGCGTGGCAGCGGGAAACAGCAACCTCTACGCGCTCTTTTATAAAACCGGAGGCGCGTATCCCGAGCCGATTATCGGCGTGGATGCTTCCGGCTACTCACAGCGGAGCATGAGTCTTGGTGGGGGCCTCGCCTCCTCAGTCGCGATACAAATTGGCGCGGCGCCCACGGGCGTTGCCGGGTTCTATCAGACCAGCGGTGCCAATATTGGGAAATTGACGCCGAATACGCCGCTGTCGGCGTGGAGCGAGTATGTCTCCTGGGTAAGTCGTCGTGATTGAGGTAGTTAAAGGCGAACAGCGGGCACGAGGCCTCACGCCTCGTGCTCGACGGCATGTATGGCGGGCAGCGCTGCTGGCGTCGCTGAGCTTGATCCTCCTGGGGTGTCAGCGGGGAGAAGTCGGTGCGGACAATTCGAACACGAGACTGACAACCGGGAACCATCCCCCGGTCATTCACGCTGCAACCCTCCAACCAACTCCACTTGTCTTAACCGGCCCGATCGTCGTCCACGTAGAGGCGCAGGATGTCGATCGGAACCCGCTGAGCTTTCGCTACCGGTGGATCGTCAACGGCCAGCCGGTTCGCAACCAGGACGGTGAGCAGTTGTCGCCGGAGTTGCTGAAGCGAGGCGATGCGGTGTCGGTTGAAATCTGGCCGTACGATGGGGTGGTTGAAGGTCGCTCGTTTACGATGGAATCGGTCGTGGTGGGCAATTCACCGCCGGTGGTCGCCCACCTCGCCATCGAGCCGGAGTCGGTCTCTCCCGGAGTCCGCGTGCAGGCGCGCGCGGACATATCGGATGTGGACAGGGACTTGGTTCATGTCTCCTACCGCTGGTGGAAGAATGACTCAGTCGTCCAGGAAGGGGACGAGGCGGAACTGGATACGGCCGGATTCTCTCGCGGGGACACCCTGTCCGTCGAGGCGGTGCCTTTCGATGGAGTGCAGAAAGGCAAGGCGGTTCGGTCGGTTCCGAATCGAATGGGGAATATTCCGCCGAAAATCGTGTCTACTCCGGCCAAATCGATCGTCAACAACCGGTATGAGTATCAAGTCGAGGCGACGGACGCCGAATCGGACGCCATCACGTTTTCGCTTGAAACGGCTCCGTCGGGTATGACAATCGATGAGTACAAAGGCTTCGTGTCCTGGCAGATTTCCCCGGACCAGATCGGTGTCCACAAGGTGCGGGTTCTGGCAAAAGATAGCCAGGGGGCCATCACATTTCAAGAATTCGAGCTCAACCTTACACCCGTTGTCCCTGCCAAGCCGGCGGGCGTGTGACCGCACTCGTTCAATACCGCACTTCCACTTGTCTTCTCATTTTCTTGTCTGCTAGAATTAACGCACATCGTTACATAGGAGGGAGAATACCTCGCGTCTGTGCGTAAACTTAAACTTCGAGAAGGCACCAATACGGCTGTTCTGTTCGGTTATCACGACCGGCACCTAAAGCTGATCGAAGAAGATCTCGGCGTGCGTCTCTCGGCTCGCGGCGAAGAACTCACTCTCGACGGTACGGCAGACGCCACTCGCCATGCGGAACGCGTCCTCACGGAACTCGCCACCCTTGCCAACGACGGGATGGTTCTCCAGCCTGACGACATTACCCACGCCTTAAGCGCGCTCCGGCAGAGTCCCGAGACCCCGATCAAAGAACTCCTCTCCAACGCAGCGACCATCGTCACCAAGAAACGATTTGTCGCGCCGAAAACGCCGACGCAAAAAGCCTATATCGAAGCCATCGAGACGCACGACATCGTAATTGGAATCGGCCCGGCAGGAACGGGCAAGACCTATCTGGCGATGGCGATGGCGGTGAGCGCGTTGATGAAGAAAGAAGTGAGCCGCATCATTCTCGCGCGGCCAGCCGTTGAAGCAGGCGAGAAGATCGGCTTTTTACCCGGCGATATGTATGCCAAGGTGAATCCGTATCTCCGTCCTCTGTACGACGCGCTGTTCGACATGATGGATATGGAACGGGCTGCGCGCGCGATCGAGCGGGGCGATATCGAAATTGCACCACTCGGTTTTATGCGAGGACGCACGTTGAACGATTCGTTCGTCATTCTCGACGAAGCGCAGAACGCCACGGCGGAACAAATGAAGATGTTCCTCACGCGACTCGGGTTCCATTCCAAGGTGGTCGTCACTGGCGATATCACCCAGGTGGATCTGCCGCCCGAACGAGTCTCCGGCCTGATTGAAGTTCGGGAGATTCTGCGCGACGTCGAGGGTATCGAATTCGTCTACTTCGACGAGCGCGACGTGGTCCGTCATAAGTTGGTGCAGGACATTATCAAAGCCTACGATCAGCATCAGAGCCCCACTCAGTCTTCCGGTTCCTCTTCTGGCGCGACAGGACGTCGAATATCGCCGGTGCCGCATACTAAGCAGCCGAAGCCCGCCACTCCGTCCTCACCGATCAAGGATTCTTGGGGTCAGTCGCATTAATGCCGGTCCATATGCTGAGTCACGTTCGACGTGTCACGTTTGACCAGGCGCGTCTGGATCGGCTGGCACGGGCGATTCTTTCCGGTGTCGGGGAAGCGT
Organism: Nitrospirota bacterium; assembly: GCA_018971525.1. Lineage (GTDB taxonomy): Bacteria > Nitrospirota > Nitrospiria > Nitrospirales > Nitrospiraceae > Palsa-1315. Next base: position 11,349 of record JAGXAR010000062.1, on the reverse strand, counting down.
CGGCGGAGCTGGGCATCCTGTTCGTGGGCGATCAGCGGATGCGGGGTCTCAATCGTCGGTATCGGGGCAAGGATCGCACCACTGACGTGCTGGCCTTTGCCATGCGTGAGGCGCCCCATTCCTCCGCAGGCCTGCTTGGTGACGTGGTAATTGCCGTCCCGACGGCAGCCCGTCAAGCGAAACAGGGCCAGCGATCGCTGGATGAGGAGCTGACGGTGCTCTTAGTCCATGGCATTCTTCATCTCTGCGGCTACGATCACGAGCGGAGTGAAAAAGAAGCGCGCCGGATGCATCGTCGGGAACGGATGATCTTGCGGTCGCTCGCTCGGTTGCCGAAACGAGTGAATCGAACGCATCACGCATCACACAACACGCATCACGAGTAGATCTATGGGGTGGCTGCAGCGACTGAGTGACGGGCTCACCAAAACACGCGATGTGGTTCGCGGGTCCTTGGATCGGCTACTTGGCCGTGCGGCTGATCCTGCTCTCTTGGAGGAGTTCGAAGAGGCCCTCATTGCCTCCGATCTCGGCGCCCGTGTTGTGGATCGCGTGATGGAGCGCTTGAAGAAACAGCTGCAAGGGACCGATGCGTCTCAAGCAGGTCGGGTATACAACGTGTTGCGAGACACGTTGCTCGATGTGCTGACGTCGGTGCAAGGGCTGTCGTTGGAATCCCTGCTCGCGAAGGGCCCCAAGCCCTTCGTCATTCTGGCGGTGGGGGTGAACGGGGTAGGCAAGACCACCACGATTGCCAAAATCGCGCAACGGCTCGTACAGGCAGGGAAGGTACCCTTGCTGGTGGCAGCCGATACCTTTCGCGCGGCGGCGATCGATCAGCTGCAGGTCTGGGCCGATCGAGTCGGCGTCGACGTGATTCGTCACCGCCATGGAGCCGATCCCGCCGCCGTCGCGTTCGACGGAATTGCTGCCGCGAAGGCTCGGCAGGTGGACGTGGTCCTGATCGATACGGCCGGCCGGCTACACACGAAATCGAATCTCATGGACGAACTCCGCAAGATCACGCGCGTTATCGCGCAGGAATGTCCTGGTGCACCGCACGAAGTGCTCCTTGTGCTGGACGCCACCGTTGGACAGAACGCGTTGTCCCAAGCCCGTCAGTTCCATCAAGCGGTCGGTGTCACCGGCTTGGTCCTGACGAAGCTCGACGGCACCGCTCGCGGAGGGATCGTTGTCGCGATTGCCGAGGAACTCAAGTTGCCCGTGAGGCTGATCGGAGTCGGGGAGTCGGTCGAGGATCTGCAGGATTTTCAGAGCGGAGCTTTTGTGGACGCGCTCCTCGGGACATCGGTGTCGTCCTCCGCCTAGCAGGATTCTGAAAAAGTCCGCCAGCGTGATTGGAAGCTCAGCTTCGGGCTAATGCCGAGATGAAGAAAATCAGATCTTCGCTCAAGCTTGACCTCAGCCTACCTCGCTCGCTGGGGCTTTGCCGCACGGCCTTTTTGAGCATCCTGCGCAGACCCTGTGAGATCCCGTCATTTTCTTCTCAGCCGGCATCGCCTGTGTTAGGCTGAATTTGCGAATTATCTAGACGCGCCGCGCCGCGTATTCCTGCCGCTGAGGCTGAGGCATGATCAAGATTCTGGTTATCGACGACGATCGCATGAACTGCGAGCTGATCCAGTCCGTCTTTACCCGACATGGGTATCAGGTGCTGTCGGCGACGAGCGGGATCGAAGGCCTGACTCTCTTCCGCCAGCACGCCCCGCGCGTCACCATTCTTGATCTTCGCATGCCTGAAATGGATGGGCTGACCGTCCTCAAAGAAATCCGTGCGTACGATCCCCATGCGCCGGTGATCATCCTGGGCGGCGGAGCGAGCGAGGAGCAGGAAAATCAAGCTCGGGGATTGCGCGTCACGGATTTTATCCGAAAGGGCCTGTCGCTTGATGTGCTGGTCGAATGCGTCAACCGGGTGGTGCAGCTTCCGGCTAAATCCGTTCCCGCTCTGCCGGTGGCGGGCAGCGCGGCCGTGGCCGATACAGGAGAAACGATCCTCGTCGTCGATGATGAGCCGTTGGTCCGCGACTTGCTCGTTCAGTTTCTCGGTCTCCGCGGCTATCGGGTACTCGGCGTGAAAGACGGCCCCGAGGCCCTCTCGATGGTGGAACAATCGCCCCCCGACCTGATCCTTCTTGATCTGCTCATGCCCGGTATGGACGGCGTCGATGTGCTCCGGCAGCTCCGCCAGCGCGAATACACCGGAGGGGTGATCATCATCACCGGGAGTCACGATGTAGAGCGCCTCGACGAAGCATGGGCCCTGGGGCCGCAAGAAGTCGTCGGGAAGCCGATCGACTTGGAGCAATTGCTGACGTCCATCCAGCTTGTGCTCGTCTGCCGCGAATGCTAAAACCCTTCCGATGCCAATCGGAAGCAGGATTGTCTCTTTCCCCTGTCTCTTTCTCCTCGCGCTCCTCAGCCACGGGGCTCTCGGTATAGCCTGCGCCGCCGACCCAGTCCTGCCGCGAGTCGTCATTCGGCATCACGATTTATTCGTACAGATCGTCCCTGAGCAACATACACTCATCGCAAAGGACCGGCTGACCCTTGAGGTGCCGCAGCCGCAGACCCCGATCCGTTTCTCCCTCGCCCCCACGCTTCAGATCGACCACATTACACTCGTGCAAGAATCGGCCGGGACGGCAGTCTCGATTCACGATGTGCCGTTTGAACTTGAGCAGGGTTCCGCGCCGGAGTCGGCGCAACAGGTCACTATTCCCTCGCAGGTGGTGGCCGCCGGCCTGGTGAGACTGGATGTGTATTACCATGGCGTCATCAACGATCCGCCGCGAGATCCGCGCCATCTTCGATTTGTGACGCCCAGTGAGACAGCCGGACATATCGGGCCGGAAGGCGTCTATGTGAGCAGCGAGAGCCACTGGTATCCTGATGTTCCGGAGTCACTCAGCACCTATACGCTGCTGGTCGCCGTGCCAACGGGGTGGACCGTTGTGACCCAAGGGAAGGCCGGTGAATCGCATGCCTGTCCCGCCGGGCTCTGCCGTAGCGATCAGATGGTGATGACGGAATGGGTCGTGACGCGGCCGAGCGAGGCAGTCACGCTCGTGGCGAATAAATTTGTCACAACGTTTCGTGACTGGACGGCCAAGACCGGTCAGAGGATTCTGCTCTCGACCTATCTCTTTCCCGATGATGCCCATTTGGCCGAGGAATATCTCGATGCCACCGCGCGCTATCTGGAGGCCTACATCCCGTTGCTGGGCCCCTATCCGTTCGAGAAGTTCGCCGTGGTGGAAAATTTCTTTGCGAGCGGGCTCGGCATGCCCTCGCTCACCCTCCTGGGGGGCGGCGTCATCAAGCGGCATTATGTGCAACCCTACGCGCTCGGTCACGAGATCGTCCATTCATGGATCGGCAATGATGTCTTCAATCGCGTCGATCGCGGGAATTGGGTGGAAGGTTTGACGACCTACCTGGCCAATTATTACTGGCACGAACTGATGGGAGATCACGCGCAGGCGCGGGACCAACGCCGTCTGATGGTGGAGGGCTACAATCTCCACGTGACGCCGGAGCGGGACTATCCGGTCGGGCAGTTCACGCGAAAACAGGATGAACATGATAATGCCATCGGCTATCAAAAAGCCGCCATGCTCTTTCACCTCCTGCGCCAGGAGCTGGGAGAGGAGACGTTCTGGCGGGCCTTGAAGAGCCTCGTGGTGCAGTATCGTGGCAGGCATGCAGAATGGCGCGATCTTGAGCGGGTCTTTGCAGAAGAGCGCCGCCAGGATCTCCGATGGTTTTTCGCGCAATGGGTAGAACAGGATGGGGCGCCGGTGCTGTCGTTGCCGGAGGCCGTCGCCCGTCCGAGAGCGGGGGAGCCGGCGCAGACCTTTCAGCTGGAGGCCACGATCGTCCAATCGAACAAGCCCTTTCGTCTTCCCCTTCAGCTGCTGGTTCGCATGGAGGGTGACCGTGAGCATCTTCTGACTGTGTCGCTGCATTCGATGCGGGAGACGATCTCCGTTACCTTGCCCGCGCGACCGATCGCGATCGATCTCGATCCAAACTTCATGACGTTACGACGGATCGCCCGTCAATCGTTGCCGCCGGTGCTCAATCACTATGTCACCGATCGGCGGCGATCCGTGCTGACTGCGTTTACGGACGAGCCGGACCATCCCTCGCCGTTTCGAGACGTGGTCAAGCGCATCGAAGCCCAGGAGCAGGAGAAACCGATCGGCGAGCGAACTGTGATCGCCTCGATGGCTCAGGATGGGCTGTTGCCTCATGAAGGTTCAGTGTTAGTATTGGGAAGCTCGGAATCCCGTTCGGAGATTCAATCGATCCTGACCAGTCATTGCGGTGAGCGCGCGACCCTGAATGACAGGGGTGTCACCGTGATGGGGACGGCGCACGAAGGGCCGGGGTTGGCCCTGCTGGTCAGTTGCCACCGGGTCGATCGTCCAGGCAGCGTGGTGACGGTGCTGTATGCTGCCACGCCGCAGGCCGTGGCGAAGGTGGCGCGTCTGCTCTTTTTCTACGGGTGGAATAGTTTCGTGTTGTTCAAAGATGGAGCGGTGGTCACCCGCGGGGACTGGCCACTCGCGAGCGATCGTACGGAGGTGCGTCTCGATGCCAGCAATCTCATTCGGTAAGTGGTGCATGATCGGCCTCGTCTGTCTGTTGCTGAGTGAACAGACGGGACAGGCGGAGGGCCTCGCGTCGAAGGCTCGGGTTGTTCCCGCTCACCAGGCTGAACGGCATCTGAAGAATATTCGCCAGCTGACGGTGGGCAGGCAGAATGCCGAAGCCTACTTTTCCTTCAGCGGGAACAAATTGATTTTCCAATCTACGAACAATTGGATGAAAGATACCTACGCGGCCACGCTCGAGCCGGCCGACGCCGGACTGGGTTGCTATCAGATGTACGTGATGGACCTGGAAAGTGACACTGTTCGCTTGGTGAGCACCGGCACGGGCGCCACAACCTGCGGATACTTTTTCCCGGGCGATCGCCGTGTGCTCTATTCGTCGACCTATGCGTCTGGGCCAAACTGTCCGCCAAAGCCGAAGCGGGAGGGAGCCTACCGCTGGGCCCTGGACGACTACGATCTCTATGCCGTACGCCTTGATGGTCAGGAGATGCAGCGGCTGACCTCTTCGTCTGGCTACGATGCCGAAGCGACTGTGTCACCGGACGGCAAGACGATCGTCTGGACCTCCGTCAAAGACGGGGATCTGGATCTCTATGCCATGAATCTCGATGGCTCGAAGGTCCGGCGGCTGACGAACGAGATCGGCTACGACGGCGGAGCCTTTTTTTCGCCGGACAGCAGGCGGATCGTCTACCGGGCGTCGCATCCGACCGATCAGGCGGAGATCGACAAGTACCAGGACTTGCTCAAGCAGCGGCTGGTGGAGCCCGGACAGCTTGAAATCTTCGTGATGAATGCGGATGGAAGCGGCAAGCGGCAGGTCACGTCGAACGGCGCCTCGAATTTCTCGCCGTTCTATTTTCCCGACGGCAAGAGGATCATCTTTTCATCGAACATTGAAACGAAAGGCGAAGGGGGCCGGCCCAGTTTTCATCTTTACGCGATCGGTGAGGACGGCCAAGGCCTCGAGCGGCTCACGTTCGATGGAGAGTTCAACAGTTTCCCCATGTTTTCGCCGGATGGAACCAGCCTGGTCTGGGTGTCGGATCGCGGCGCCAAGACGCCTGGTGAGTTTAACGTCTTTCTCGCCGACTGGGCGCCCTAACAGGATGCTGAAACAGTCCGCCAGCTTCGTTCTCGATACCCGTGAATCGTGAAGCGTATCTCGCAAGTATTCTGCATCTCGGTCTACAACGAGAGACGAACGACGCTTCACGAACGACGGGCGAAGAGGACGGCCTTTTTGAGCATCCTGCTGACGCCGTTAATCGTTGAACGCGAGTCGTTAAACGAATAGACCGATTCCATGGCCTTCCCGCGATTCACGATTCACGATTCACGATCCACGTTTGTTGCAGCCGTTTTCCTTTCTGCCTGCGCGCTCATCTTTGTATTCGTTGGGCTGTTTGAGTGGGATGTGCCGCTGACGAGGTTCGTCCGTTCCCTCTATCCCCCGGTCGGCTCTATCCCTAACCCCTGGCTGGTTCGGTTCAGCGATATCGGTGACCGCCTCGGTAAGGGAGAGTCTCTGGTAATCCTGAGCCTCGTGCTGCTGGCGGTCGGGTATGGATTGAAACATCCGCAGTGGAAGGACGCCGGCCGGCAGAGTCTTATCGCTCATGGTCTCGCCGGGTTGAGCGCCAATATTTTGAAACATGCCATAGGCCGCTCCCGCCCCAAGTTCATGCATGCCGGGAATCTCGAGCTCTCCCCAGCCGGGGGAAGCGGATGGGACTCGTTTCCGTCCGGCCATGCGGCAGCATCGATTGCGGTCGCAACCGTGCTGGCCGCAAAGTTTCCGCGGGCGAGATGGCCCATTCTCGCTGCGGCAGTGGCCATTGCCGCCAGTCGTATTCTCCGCGGGTCTCATTTTCTGACGGATGTGGCCGGAGGAGCGGCTCTCGGCTGTGTCATGGGAGTAATTGCCGTCCATCCCTGGCGTGAATGGCTTTCATCGGCTGGAATGGCTGTCTGTCGAATGACGCCCTACTTTGTGGCCACGCTCGCGTTCGTTTGGACGATCGCGCATCTCTCGTCGGAGGCCTGGCCGTTTCAAGCGCTTTTGTATGGCGGCACGGTGCTCACTGTGGTGGGACTCGTGGGCCATGTCTTGTGGGCGGTGCAGTCGTCATGGTGCGCGGCCTGGCTGTCCGGACCGCTGACTCGCAGTCTCGTGGGACTGGGGTTAGCGATGACGACCGGCTCGTTGTTTGTGACGACCGCTGTGCTCCTCGTCTGTACGACACATTGGTTTGATTGTTTCCATGGTCGGATCGAGCCGCCGGATGGTCCTGTGGGGTTACGGGCGGTCATCACAGAGGGTCTGTTCGTCGTCGCCATGCTGCTGGTGCTGGTGGCGAGCTATGCCCTGAAAGGCATCGTGCCGATGTAGCAGAATGGTGCGTCTTGTTTACTTGGTTGCACCAACCCAACAAGATGAACCGGGCTAACTATTCAATGGCCGAGAATGGTGGGCGGAGGTGGTGGAACTGCGCCTTCTGGAATCGTCACCATCGGCTGGTTAGCCAGTAGTACGTAGCCGTAGCGTTTGAGAATGGGGACCAGCGTGACGGCCTCCGCCGGCAATTTCGACTGTGCACTTTCCTGCAATAGGATTATCACTCTCTTTGGCTCTTTCAGGGCCGTCCGTATCTTGTCTTCTTCGCCAAATGGCACGAAGAGCGTCTTGCGCTTCGCATAAAATACAGATGACGGCCTGGTCGTCCCGTAGGCAATGAATTGATCCTGGGGGCTCAGGTTTAGTCCTGCGGCGTAGGCGAGTTCCTGTGGGGGCGCGATCACATATCGGTTGATGTGAGGGGTCGCGACCACGATGACAATCAGTACCAGACCGGCCAAGGTCGCGCCCGCCGCCCAGAAGGCACCTCCGCGCCGCTCGTCGTTCAACCCAAGATATCCCACTAGCGCCATCCCGAGTAACAACAGGGTCGCGGCCACATAGGGTCCGCTGCCGAGACCCACCTGTCCGGCCAGGGGGAACTCCCGCACCATCTTAGAGGCGTAGGTTGCATAGAGTGTGGGGAGGCAGGCAAAGCCGATCGCTAAGAGATACCCCAGCCCCATCATGAGGTGAATGGAGCCTCGAATCCCTTTCGTGGTCGGATCTTGCAGGCACCGCGACCAGTACGAGGCTGTCAACAGTGCGGCGGCGGGAAACAACGGACCGATATAGTGGGGCAGGCGGGTCGAAGAGGCCGTGAAAAATACGAAGACGCCCACGATCCAGAGCGCCGCAAAGAGGTCGAGTTCGGACGTCCTTGCGGGATCTGGCTGAGTGCATGCACGACGTAGGTGGTACCAATCTTTGAGCGTGCGATAGAGCGGGACGGGAAGGAGCGCACTCCAGGGAAAGAAGCCCAAGAGCAGGACCGGGAGATAGAAGAAGATGGTCCCGTGGTGGCCTTCCATCGGACTCAGGAATCGGCCGATCGTATTAGCCTTGGCGCCAGAGGCATAGGCCTCGCCATGGACGAGGAACATGGCGACATACCAGGGCGCGGCCAGCAAAATGAACAGCAGCATGCCTGCAAGGGGAACCCCCTTCTGCCAATAGTTCCGCCACCGGCGTGTCCATGTGAGGTAGAGTCCCGCCACGATGAGGGGGAGGGCAAACCCGACCGGTCCCTTCGTCAACGTGGCGAGAGCCATGCCGATATAGAAGGCCCAGATCCATCGGCGCATGCCGCCTTCTCCATGCAGCCCAAGCCAGAATCCGTACAGCGACGCGGTAGTGAAAAAAATCAAGACACTGTCGGTGAGCGCCATGCGCCCGAGCCCGAGGATTTCCAGATTGAGCAAGAGCATCAAGGCGCCGAAGAGCGCGATCGTTCGATCGCGCCGGTGCGCAAGAAACAGGTAGTGGATGAAGATCAAGCCCACACCGAAGAGGGCTGAGGGGAATCGTGCGGCGAACTCGTTGACGCCGAACAGGCGATAGGATTGATCCATCAACCAATAGAGAAAGACCGGTTTCGCGACGCGCAGCTCACCGTTGAACGTCGGCGTCAGGCGATTCCCCGATTCGAACATCTCCCGTCCGGCTTCGGCGTTCCTCCCCTCGTCACGGTCGGTCAATCCCATGTCGCCGAGCCCCAAGAAGAACAGCAGCCCGGACAGCGCCAGAAGCGCGAGGAGGAGCAGGGCTTGGTGAGAGGGGCCGGTAGTGGTCATAGGATCGTTAGGATCGTGGGATGACTGAAGCAGATGAGAGTGCCGAACTCCGGGCAGTCATGATTGTGGAGAGGATGGGCTGACGAGATGTTTCGCCTGATTTGCACGAGAGATGAGAATCAGGTTGCGAATGTAGACCACGGCTCCGACGCTTTGGCCGGCGATGAAAACCGGATCTTTCCGATAGATCGCATAAGCCAGCGTGATGAGCCCGCCGATCAGACTCATATACCAAAAGGCGATCGGGACCTGACTCTCCGCCTTTCGTTCAGAAGCGATCCATTGGATGACCCAGCGGCCGAAGAACAGCCCTTGGCCGAGGAATCCGATGGCGAGCCAGATGGTTTCGGTGGTGGTCATAAGAGTGTATTTGGTTTGGTGTGTCTCTCTGGTTCGTTTCGTGAGCGATCAGGAATGCCGACGAACCATATACACCAGACGACCATCTATTTCCTGTACTTGTACTTCAGCACCCGTCCCTGCATCCAGCGCACGGCGATCAGGTCGTACAGGCCTTTGAAGAGGCGGTTGCCCACACCGTATTTCGACAGGCCGTGCGCGCGCGGGTAATGGCGCACCGGCACTTCGGTGACCGTGAAGCCGTACATCAGCGCCAGCGCGGGGAAAAACCGATGCATGCCGTTGAAGAGTTGCAGTTTGTCCACGACGGCACGACGGAAGATCTTCAACGAGCAACCGGTATCGTGAACCTGATCGCCCGTGACCGAGCTGCGCACCGCGTTGGCAATTCTCGATGACAGCGTTCGCACGAGGCTGTCATGCCGGTTTGTCCGCCACCCGCACACGAGATCGAATGTTTTCACATGGGGAAGCAACGTGCGGATATCAGCCGGGTCATTCTGGAGGTCGCCGTCGATCGTGATGACTAGATCGCCGGTCGAGTGTTTGAATCCTGCGTCGAACGCAGATGATTGTCCGTAATTGCGATCGAAATGAAAGACGCGCACCCGCGGATAGTCCGAGGCCAGTCGATCGAGCACGTCCGAACTGCCGTCCGTGCTGCCGTCGTCGACGAAGAGGATCTCGAAGGGAGCTGAGCGTGATTCGTCACAGGACTCCAAGGCCTTGAGCAAATGCTCAGTCAAGGGAACGAGATTGTCTCGCTCATCCTTGATGGGGACGATGACGGAAGCCCATGGACGGGATGGCACGGTCATGCGGGGTAGATATTCCTGACGCAGAAGGGGAAACACACAATCACGCGGGCATTCTACAGAATGCCTGAGGGAGCGTCAAACCTTGCGGCGCGGTTTGCGCGACGGATGAGAATAGCGGGAATAGCGAGATGCGCAAGACATGCGAGAAAGGCGCGACTTGTAGTGCAAGGCTCGATGAACCACCCGGAACCGGCTGGCTTGCAGTCGCGTCTTTCTCACCCTCTCGCTATTACTTTTCCGCCGCGATGGTGAATCGCATCGTGCCCATCAAACTCATCTCGTTGACCTGTTCTCCCACGTGAATTTCCACCTTATATCGGCCGGGCTTCCATCCGCCCTGTGGAGGGGAGAGCGTGAGGTAACCGCTTTCGTCTTCGAGCGCAATATGCATGGCATCTTGTCCGATCATCACGGTGGGATCGAGGCCGGCTACCGCTTCCGGGAAGCAGTAGCCGAACACCTGGAACCCCTGATAATGCTGGTGGAGGTGGAAGACGATGAAAACCGCCGGGGTATCGGGACGGAACCGGTCAGTCGGTTTCACGGGCACAATCTCGTGCGTCCGTTGAAAGCCGAGTTCCTCGTCGAATCCTTCCGCCGTCGTAATGGTGAGGAACAGGCCTTGCGGCGGGGCGTCGAAGTCGTAGGGAATGACGTCTTGCTGGCGGTTCTGAAAGTCCTGGATCGGAGCATCCTTGGTGATCGGCAGCTCCTCTGCCTGGACTGTCGGCAGCGCCGAGAGGCCGATGACAATGGCCGCTGCGATCGCCCCTCGCCCCGCTCGTTTCGCGCCTCTCGCCATATCTTCTTGGTACACCGACCGGCAGGGGCTGTCAAGGATATGGGAAGCCGTCGGCGATCAGCCTTCAGCAGTTAGTCAAGGGAAGGGAAGCGTTAGACCTGTTCTGCCCTAGGTCCGAAGCTGAGGGTCTGGAATTGATTGTTGAGAGCTGCCGGCGAACCGGTTGCGGCTGTTTCCTGCCATCTGCTAGAATCCGCGTTCCCTGAAGACAGGAACGCGAGAAGGGCAAGACGCCCGGGACAAGCGCGACAAGTGGAACTCAGGAAGCGGACGAGTCTCGCATGTCTCGCTGGTTCGTTGGCTCCAACCAGGATTTTGTTATGTTGCAGGACGCAGACGCCTTACCTCAGCTCATCGGCGACTATAAGCCGGTCGATCAGTGGCAGGTCCACATCAATACGATCTTTTATCGCTTCCGAGGCGATCAGATCCGCCGCTTCTACCAAACGTTTGCCTCAGCAGACTATCGGCTCGCCCACGCTCTCGCGGCTGACTATTTCGAAAAAGTTGTGAAGCGCGAGAAAGCGTCAGGCGT
>JAGXAR010000157.1 GCA_018971525.1 Nitrospirota bacterium | reverse complement strand
AGCCAGCGACGGGATCGAGAGCAACACGAACGCCAACTGGAAGGGGCGCCAACTTCGATTCACGGGACGATCCACCTCCTCGAGCGTCACGTCCTTGCCTCTTCGTCGTGCGAGCGCATAGATGCTGTGAATCCGTTGTAACCACATGGCACGATTGGCGAATCGAAATGCCTCGAGAGCCTTGCTGTCGCCCAGGATCGTTTGGATCCCAGCTTGCAATCGGTCGCAGGTTCGCCGACAACGTTCGAGCGCTCCCCGTGCACTGGGTTCGTGCTCACCCAGTTCGCCTCGGTCGATACGTTGCTGCTGACTTGCAATCCAGGATTGATACTCGCCGGGCAATACCTTAAGCGTCTTCTTCAGCGCCTTCTCATCGAGCTCGGACAACTGCTTCATGTCCAGCACGAGTTCCACCAAGCCCGGCAGGTCGGTCTCGGTCGGCGCCTCAGTCACGGGGATGTCATGGAACGGAACCACCTGGGTCCGAACGGAGATGGCACGATCGACGCGCTGAGGGCTCAACGTCCAGTGAACGCTGACCCCGTGCCCGACCGCGAATTCCACTTTGTCTCGATAGAGCATGGCGAGCGCGGCCCGTTCCGCATCATCCGAGCCAATCTCACCGCTTGGGCGACGGCGAAACAGGTCGGCGTCATTCAGGGCATGCAGCCCGAGTTGCGCTTGGAACAGCCACGCCTCGTCTTGATTCGTTTCCAGCGCCTCTTGGCCATTGACAAGGAACAAGGTAATGATCTTCTCGCCAGCCGCGGTGGGCGATCTCACGATACCGCGTATGAAGACCTCTGGTTGTTCGGCATCCAGGATCAATGGCTTCACGTCCCCCGGTGTGAGATCGAGTTGGACCTTCCCCCCCGCAGGCCGGCGCTTCCACACCCGCTTTGGTTTACCCGCTTCCGTCACGTGGAACTCGCTCTCGGCCTTCCGGTAATGCCCCCAGGTTGCGTCGATCTCCAAAGTCGCGCAGCTCGCATCGACGCAGAACGTCAACCCAAAAGACGACGGCACAATCGACTGACTCATCAAGGTCACGCTTTCGGGCGTCCCATCGCCTCCATGATCACCCTCCCCTTCGGGGAGGTCCCCGGCGTCCGCTTCATCGATAAGTGATTCCTTTGGCGCGAGCTTGCCGACGAGATAGCGGTCACGAACGCTCGTGCCCAGGATTTCTTCCTCGGCCCCGTTCGATGGGCCAAGCAGATCCTTCACGACGGTTTCGTGCAACATCTCGCATAGGTCGTGATCGGATGGCGGCGTGACTTGAGATTTGGCTTCGGGGTTTGCCCCTTGATTCTCACTCATAATTCTTTTGCCTTCTTACATGGAGTATTCGACGGGTGATCATCCATTCTACGTTGTTCGGTATTTAGCACCTCGCCGTTCACCTTGCTTTGTCACGGAACCTTTCTCAAGCAGATCATTGATCGCCTGAGCCCAGGATCCAGAGTCAACACCACTGCCTTCGAGAATCTCTTCCTTCGTGTGCCACCCGTGATGGGACTCAAGCCATTCATGAATCTTTTTACCGGCGACGCCGTGATTCTGGTAAGTCGGTTCCGACTCGACGGCTTTCTGTGAACGATGATCAAAGAAGAACGTCTCTTGGTCATAAGGGGCAGGACATGTGTGCTTCTTGCGTTTGACATCTCTCTGCTTATCCTTGTGGTCTGACAGTTCGATAACTGCACCATCTACCGGCCCATGCAGACCCGCTTGAACTTCCTCCTGATAGCGTTCGCGATTGAGGTCTGTGAGGCGTAATAGAATCTCCCGCCGTGCAGAATCACTGGTCGTAAAGCGGATCCGGTCGTTTTCCGGAAGGTAAGGCACAACATGAAAATCATGATCTAATTTAAGATCCGTCCATCCGAAAGACCTTGAGGTGGCATTGTCCAGTGCGATTAAAGCGTTACGAGCCTTATCAATCGACACGTTCGTAATTTGCTCGTCGTGCAATTTATTATAGAAATCAGTGAGACCAATTCCTTCTTCTCCTAGGATGGCCTGTCTAATTTCGTGAAACAGGCTCCCAGAATCATTCAAGCTTCTGCTAGTCCCGTCGTGAAGGGCTAGTGGCAACGGCAGAGTTTCAAACGCATCCGATGGTGAGTAGTTCATCCGCGTTTCTAACGATGACGAGAATTTTCTAGCCCAGACCTCATTGATTGAGGACGAGAGAAAGCCGAACCAGTCATCGCTCTCCTGTGCAAATACAGCCAATCGATGAGCGAAAACCTCCCTGTTTGTTCTCTTAGCAAATGCAAGGTGCTTCGAAACGATAGAGCAGACTAGGACTTTGCTCAGTTGCACCGGCTGTCCATGCCAGCCCGACGGATGTTCTTCAAACATCTCGCCCCGCCCAATGGCATGATAGAGTCCGCGGGCCAGTTCTCCGTACTGCCACCAGCGCTCCGCTCTGGCCCGCCTGATTATGAACCGTCCATTGGGACCCCGCCGTTGTCGCTCCGGTTTAACTTTTGCCTTGACGATTTCATACGGCTCTCGATAGGTCTGGGCCTTTTCTTCAGACCAATCCCAGAAGTTGATTATCCATCTTGAAGCCTTCTGATCTCGATTGGAATTCAGATCTTCGCCGTTAAGATAGGGGAAGAGCACCTCTTCGTTGCGTGGATCGCGCCGGATCAGCGCCCGTGCTTCCTCCTCGCTGATGATGAAACCCATGCCCAAGACGATCGAGCCTTGGAACGCGATCCCTTCATTTGCTTTGAGCTTTTTTGGAGTCCATTCCACACGGTCAGACAAAAAAGCCGAGATATGTGGTACCGGGCGGCCAAAGATAGAACGCACTCCCTGCCATGCGCCTTTGTGTACATGCACTCGGCTTGTTGCAACGGCGGCTTTACCAGGCCATGGTTCGTTGGGGTAGGCAGCAAAAATGACAGCCCCGTTTGCGACTAATTGCTCCAGTCCGACCTGCCTCGTATCGCCTTCGGCAATCGTGTTCACGGCCAGTAGCCCAAAATTACCTTGATCTGGCAGCAAGCCGTATGCTCGGAGGAAAAAGTATGCTACTAGGTCGGCAGACCCGCGCTTTCCGCCAGCCAACCATGCGACGAGATACTCACGATAAGTCGTCCCGAAATTCCCGGTTAGCTTTTGTCCACCCATAAATGGTGGATTGCCAACGATCGCATCGAATCCACCTCGTCCTCTCTCGAATACTTCTGGGAATTCGACTGTCCAATGAAATGGCCGCCTGGGCTTTACTCGTTCGGGACAATCCGTTTCGAGTAACTGGCGGGCTTGATTGCTTAAACCAGGCGAGTCTTGCTCCTCACCGTTGAGCCATTGACGCAAGCCGTGCGCGAGCTCAGCAAGTTGTTCATCGAACGCATCAGCCCTACCACCGGCAGAAGCAATCGCTGCACCGATCAGAAGATCGGCTATGAGATCGGCTTGCTCTAAAACTCGCCTAGCCTCTGTATCCAATCGGGCCATGGCTCGCACATCTTCGATGTCCAGGATGCGAATAGATCTAAGACGCTTGCGCAACTCCAAAGCCTCTTGAACCGCATTCTGAATGTGGTGCCGAGGGTCGAAGAGAGAATGATGGAGTACCTTGCCTCGTTCCGGGTCGAGGTGAAAGTTTTCGAGCTGATCGAGGCTCACAATGCCGAGTAAGCTGTCGCCGCAACGTAAGTTGTGATCCAGGAATCCAAATGGGCGACCTTTGGCGAGCGTGATGAGCCAGAGCGAAAGCTTCGCCAGTTCGACAGCCATGGGATTGATATCGACGCCATAGATACAACGCTCGGCGATGAGACGCCGTGCCAGGCTGAGTCGTTCTTCGCGGTCCTTCGGCAGGAGATCCTGCCCCGCTGGTTTCTCAAGCACTTCACCGTCCGCTGAAATCGTTGCACCGTTGCGCTCTGCTTCGTCCCACGACTCGACCAATCGTTCACCGAGCCAACGGCAGACCTGGACCAAAAACGCCGCCGATCCCATGGCCATGTCGCAAATCTTCAGATCGAGCAGCTCGGCGGGAGACCGAAGTTTCCACTCTTCGGGTGGCTTACCTTCGGCAGGACCGACATAGACCAGGGGTTCGAGCGTCTCGGCAACGATCTTTTCCGTCAACGGTTTGGGCGTATAGTGCGTCCCCGTTTGGCGACGCTCTGGCCCGCCAGTGACCATGAAACTTCCCGCTCGATAGACTTGTGGGTACCCCCAAACGTCACTCCTGATCAGCGCGTGGTATGGGAGAGCACGTTCTAGAAATCGATGATCGTTGCCGCACGCGACGAGCAATCGCTGTTGGATCTCTTCATCTGGTTCGGAATCGAGGTCATTCCGTAAAGCCGATACGGCGCGGCCCGTGTGCTCTTTTAGAAACGCGATGAGTTCGTCTTTCCCACGATCCCGCTCGCGATCCAAATCGTCGATCGATAATTCGGGTTCTTTGTCTTTCGTCCCGACCAATCCCAGCGTGTCGGTATTAACGCGTACGGCAACGTGGTCGAGCAGGCCTTCATACACGTGTCCGATCTGCTCGATGTCCAAGGCGAGATACGACAGCTTACGCGCTTCACTGGCCCCGTTATCGCCTCGCATACGCAGCAATTGCAGTGCATCCAGAAGATGGAGCACCGTGCGGTTGTCGATCGGGAGTGGAGATGCCGGTGTGTCGAGCCAGGATGTACCCGCCGGTCGTCCTTCGAGAAATGGGAAACGATCCGGATCGAACAAGCTGCCCCCAAGTGCGGGCAGACGCAGCGTTTCGTGTTCGATACCACCATAGACGGCACGGAAGGTAGCGAGCAATCGCGCCCAGGCGTCTTGTCGACGCTCGAGCACTTCGACACCAACACGGTCGGCCTCTTTCCGTAACTGCGCACGAAGGGTGGAGACTGCATAG
>JAGXAR010000061.1 GCA_018971525.1 Nitrospirota bacterium | reverse complement strand
GTCAGGGCCCTCGTGAACCACATCCAGAGCTACATCGACCGCTGGAACGAGAACCCGACACCGTTCGTCTGGACTCGCGAGCCCGCCGAGATCATCAAGAAAGCCGTCCGGAGGACTCGTTAACATGACTTCTAGGACGGAACACTAGGCGAGCGGACGCCGGTGTCCGTAGAAACGGGAGAGTCTCATCATGAATTCTCCACACTGGGCAATTGTGACTAGACTGCTCAATCGTGAGGCGTACGATTTAACAGGTTCATGCGATGGTCGAACTCAAACTATTCACTCACCGGAAGGAGACAGTATGAAAAGGCCTACCACTCTGTTCGTGTTCACACTGATCAGCAGTATCGGGATCGCAACCCTCTTATACGCAGCTAGCTCCAAGATTGTCGAAGGGGACCTGCTGAAGATTGAGGGAGAGTTTTATACGGTCCATGATACGGCCGGCCACGAAGTCCGCCTGCATGTCGACAAGACCACGCACCTGGAGGGCGGCACCTTCAAGGTGGGGGACAAGGTCGAGGCCTATGTGACGGATAAGGGCCACGCTCGGTCCCTGTACCACATCAAACACCTATAGCCGACGAAGTAGGGTACAGGATACCACGGGGTGCTCTCACGATTGCTGGGCACCGGTACAGTGTCCGATACCCAAGCGGCGAAGGGACTCACGCCATCGCGTGAGGGCACGACGATGACACCCCCTACCGTGTGCACTAGTGGACAAACCACAGATGGCTGTCGATGATGGCTTGCATGGTTTCCAATAAAGAGTGCCTCACCAACGCAGAACATCCTCCTGCTTGCACAGGAGGTGCAGCGCACACTGAAGCATTCACGTCACAGGGAGAGTAATCATGAGCAGAGCCCCGCGTATTCTAACCGCTTCGCTCGCTGCGGTGGTGTGTGTGTACCTGTCCGGCTCCATTGCCCTAGCAAGCGAGAGGTCAGTGAGTGCTCGCCCGATCGCGCAACTGATCGCTGATCAAGCCCAGAGTGACGAACAGGTCAAATACAAGGTCGAGGAACGTCTTCGAACGGATGGCCGTATTGATTGGGAAGTGCTTGACGTCGACGTGCAGCGAGGACAGGTGATGCTCTACGGCGAAGTCTTGACGGAGGACCAGAAGGGACTGGCCAGCCTCATCGCAAGCACCGTTCCCGGAGTGAGGGAGGTGGCCAACCGCATCATCGTCGATAGGCCGATTTCGAAAGACTATCGCCTTCGGAAAGCTGTGTGGAGCACTTTGCAGGGCGTGGATGCGCTGCGAGAACAGACGCAGACGTTACGGGTCCATGTGGACAATGCGGTGGCCACGCTGTCCGGTTCGGTTGAGCAGCCGCTCCAGGAAGAGGCGGCAGTGAAGGCTGCCCAATCAGTTCAGGGAATTAGCAAGGTGGTGAATACGATCACGGTGAAGCCAAGGCTCTTGCAGACCGAGCGTGAAACATTGCTCAACGAGGGTGTGCAGCTGGTGCCTTGAGCCAATATCTGGAACACGCTGCGCGGGCGCATGAGAGGCGAATTCTGGAATAGAAAGATGTCCCGGACAAAACCGAGTCAGGGAAAGGCTATAACCAGCTCGACAAGGCCCATATGGGCGAACTGCTCTACGTCAAGCACGGAGCAGTGGCGGCATATGACGAAGTGTCGGTTCCCCGGACTGCTCCACCGCCAATTGCGCGCTTGCCTCGGCTCATCGTGCCAAGGCGGTGAGTTATGGGCTCGTAACGTCCCGTAGTGGAAGCCCAAGACGGAGGATATCAGAGGAACTGGTGAGGAGCGGCTGCGTCGGGATCGGTGGACACCAAGAAAGGCGATCAACGACATGTGCTAGCAACCAATGAGGAGAATCTCATGGCCATGCCAGGCGTTCCCGCAGGTGGGCTCAAGACCGCCGGTCAGATTGACGCCACGAATTCGTCGGTGTTTTACGCCGGGCAGAACGGCCTGGAGATCGCGGTGGCGTTGTGTTCAACCCACACGGCCGGCGCGCCGGCGGTGGATGGGAACGGTAAGTATCTCGAGTTCATCAACGAGTGTGATGTCATGAAGATGCTCGATAGGGGCGGGATCTGAGCAAACTGCTGGGGCGGAGCATATCATGCGGAAAGATCGGCTGGTGATCACCCCGTCGACGACAATCCCCGACGCGGCGAAGATGATGGAGCAACACGGGGTTGTGGGCCTGCCGGTCGAGCGCGACGGCGTGGTGACGTACTCCGTTACTCGGCACGATCTCCTGCGGGCACGGATAGGCCTGGGTGTGGGCATGGGCATTGACCCCTAGACAGCCAGCGCCGCAGAAGACCTGAGACAAGGAGTACCGCATGACGAGTACCGCGGCAGATGTCCTGATCGACACGATCAGAGCACGGGGTGTCGCCGTGATGTTCGGCGTGCCAGGTGATGGCATTCACGGGATTATGGAAGCCCTTCGTAAGTGGCAGAAGCGGATCGGCTTCCTCCAAGTGCGTCATGAGGAATCGGTCGCGCTTATGGTCTGCGTCTATGCCAAGTACACTGCGGGGTCTGCCTCGCGACGTCGGGACCGGGCGGGCTCCATCTGCTCAATGGCTTCTATCATGCCACACTCGATGGGCAACCAGTGTTGGCCATGACCGGCCTCCAGTATCACAACCTGATCGGGACGCGCACCCGGCAGGATGTGGAACTGGACAAGGTGTTCCCGATGTGTCGGTCTATAACGTACGCGTGATGGCGCCAGGGCTGGGTCCTGCATCTTGTGAATAATATGCTTGGAAGTGAGTAGGAACTGAAGACGTGAGCAGCGGGGGTTCAAGAGATGGCCGTTAGCCAAAGACAGGACGGACTGTCCTTCCTTCCTCGGTTGTTCGGGGGGCTGATCATCCATGTCCATAACAAGCAGAAGCCAATGATACTGTTCTCTGACGAACAGCATCTGTAGACAGCGGTTCCCCGAATACTCACTAGAGAGGCGGTGGCACGTACCGGGTCCTACCATGGCTTCTCGTCTGAGGCAAAAGAAGAAGTCGGCTGACAGTCGAGAACCCGAGCAGCGGAGTCTCATCCTTTTGTCGTTCAGGAACGCGTGATGTCTTGATGTGCCTCTGTCAGCCAGAAATGGATGGTCATAGGAACACGGTCGATGCAGTAGGGGCAGCCAGCGAAAGGATTGTGAGAATCCATATGGAGACATCCACGATGGGAGATGCTCCCAAGCACCGGCCTGTAGGAGCCTCCTCAACGACTCCACAAGAGCGGCTTCTGCAGCTCGAACAAGCTGCGTGCACTCATGTCCGGTTCTTCCTCCGCCCGAGTCTCCCGTTTCGACTGGATCTGACCGTATGGGCGTTACGGCGTCGCCCAAGTAACGGGATCGATCGCTGGGATGGAGCGACGTACAGTCGCGTACTCGTCGTGGGAGACCAGCCGCTCTTGGTGGCGCTGAGACAGCAAGGGGCTGGTCTAGAGGTCACCCTGACCGGACGACGAGTGTCTACCTCGGCTCAGTCTCACGTCACTGCCGTTCTCGAGCGATTGCTGGGCCTTCGCCGCGATCTCCACGAGTTTTACGTGTGTGCGGCATACGATGCGCGCTTGAATGGGCTTGCGCGGCGATTCTTTGGCCTCAAGCCGCCGCGATTGCCGACCGTGTTCGAGGCCCTGCTCAACGGGATTACCTGTCAGCAACTCAGTCTGACCGTGGGGATGCTGTTGCTCAGCAGGCTGGCTCAGTGCTGCGGTCTCGCCGTGTTGGGCGTCCACGCCTGTCCTCGTCCAGAAGATCTGGCAGGGGTCGCCCCAGAGCAACTGCGCCGCTTAGGATATAGTCGCCAGAAAAGCAGAGCGATCCTTGAGCTCGCTCAAACGTGTGTGGATAGAGCGATGAATCTTGAGGCGTTATCAGAACTCAACGACGCCGATGCCGTGACGCAGCTGATGGAGCTTCGAGGCGTGGGCCGCTGGACCGCAGAATACGTGCTGCTCCGGGGCCTGGGGAGAACGCATATCTTTCCGGGCGACGACGTCGGCGCCAGGAACAATCTACAGCGATGGCTGCACCGGTCCAGGTCGATGGATTACCAGGCGGTGCGCCGCGCCCTCGCCCGCTGGAAGCCCCACAGCGGGCTGATCTACTTTCACTTGCTGCTCGACCGTCTCGAAGAGGCGGGTGTGGTGTCATGACCCCAGCTCGAGGACGACGTTGTTCGTGAACGTATCTAAGATTGTGACGAATTCCGTGACTTCGGTGTGGGTGGTGCCGCTTGGGCAGACACCGGACTACCTCAATCCGCAAAGCCAGGAGGCCTTGCACGAAGTGGATGTCAGTGGGATGGCGCTCCACTTCTCGTTCGGCCAGCATCAGAGGAGGACGCCATCGGAGGCGTGGGAGGAAGGCGCTGGTTCGGAAGGCTGGGTGACCGAACAAGGAGCCGGCCATGATACGGATTAAACGTGTGTATAGCGAGCCGAGCCCGGAAGACGGCGTGCGAATCCTGATTGATCGCATCTGGCCCCGGGGCTGTAGCAAGGAACGGGCGAGGATTGATACATGGAGGAAAGAGCTGGCGCCGAGCACGGCCCTCCGCAAATGGTTCGGGCATGATCCGGCCAAGTGGGCCGGGTTCCGCGAGCGTTACAGAAAAGAGCTCACCGAATCCGGCGAGATCGAGGCGCTCAGAGAATTGGCCACACGTTCCCGCCATGAGACGATCACGCTCATCTACAGCGCCGCCGATGAGGAGCATAACCAAGCGGTCATCTTGAAGGAGTGGCTGGAAGCATTGGTCTCAAAGAGCAGGGCATGACACGAGGACGGCATGCGATGTAGGGACTTCTCGTAGCTGCGTGCTGTTTCGGAATGGCTACCGGTACACTCAACCGCGTCTCATACGGACGAGGGATGACTCCTTCCACGTTCCTGAAGGGCTCAAGGAATGGCAGCGCGTAGAGGATGACCTGTGAGTGGCGGGGATCGAGCGGCGATGTGCCGGTGCGAATCAGTCCGATGACGAGGCGCAGACGGCAGAGATGAGAGGAAACAGGAGGTCGATGAGGTGGCAACGGGACATTCCTTGATCAAACGGGTGCTGTTCGCAACCGACTGTTCAACATGTGCCCATCACGCCGAGGAGTATGTGCCCTTCCTTGGCACGGTCTACGGAACTCCCGTCGAGGTCATCCATGTGCTGGAGCTGTACCCGGGAATGTACCCCGCAGACTAGGATCATCGGGAAACGGATGCACGACTGTCCGATGTCGTTCACCGGCTTCAGCGGCAGACGACCCCCATAACCGGCCATCAGATCATCGGTATTCCGAGCATGCAGAGTTGCGAGGCGGCCATGCAGAGAGACGCGGACCTGATCGTGCTGGGCACTCACGAAAGAACCGGACTCGACCACATTCTTCTGGGGAGTACTGCCCAACGGGTCCTTGCGGTAGCCCCATGTCCCGTTCTGACGGTCAGGGAGCCGGAGGGTTTCGAGAGGCGACCACGAGGGTGCCGGTCACTTGCGAGCATATCACCGTTCGCCGTCCCCATCGATTTTTCCGACTGCTCGATGGATGCTCTGGAGTATGGCATTCAGATAGCCAAGGACGTGGGTGCGTCCTTGACGCTCCTGCATGTCTTGGAGCCGGTGTCCTACGGCGACGATTTGACGCTGGGACACGCGGCGGAACAGGGTCGGGTCGCCCAACGGATTGACTCGCAACTCAGTGCATACGTGATCGCGATTCAGTCGGCGGGTGTTTCGGCCCGACGGGTGATTCGTGGCGGCGTACCGGTCGATTCCATTCTTGAGAGTGTTCGCGCGTCGGCCCGTGACCTCATCGTCATGGGGACGCACGGTCGACGAGGGATTTCCCGCGTATTAAAGGGCAGTGTGGTCGAGGCCGTGCTACGTCGGGCATCCTGCCAGGTCTTTGCGGTGAGAACTCCCAAATTCGCTCCCGGTTACCAACGGATGATGCAGATGGAGACGTAACCGATGACACGGCCCACATGACATAGGAGCCGACTTCATGGGAGATGAGACCATCGTGCGGCAAGCGAGAAAGACCGACGTGAAAAGACATACTCCTTTAGAAAGGAGCAATGCCTGAGCGTTGTCGTGAATCCGACCCTGTGCCAGGTGAGGGTGACGAAGCACCATGAAGTCCCTGCGTGCACTATGAACTTGCAGTGTGAGATGCCGGAAAGCTGAACGTTCATGGTGCCGCGTCTACACACGGTGCTCATCGATGCGGCTCCGCAATCGACAAGGAGGATCTCATGACCACTCCAGGCGTCCCTCTCAGTGGGGGCAAGACGGTCGACCAGGTTGACCCAACGAATTCGTTGACGTTTCACGCGGAGCAGAGCGGCCTGTCAGTCGCGGCGGCGTTGTTGTCCACGCGCACGGTCGGCGCGCCGGTAACGGCTGCGAACGGTGCGTATCTTGGGTTCATCAACGAGTATGATGTCTTAAAAATGCTCGAGATGGGGCGAGATCTGAAGACGCTACAGGCACAAGATATCATGCGACAGGATCGCCTGGTGATTGCCCCGTCGACGACCATTTTCGACGCGGTGAAGATCATGGAGCAACATGGGGTTGTGGGTCTGCCGGTCGAGCGGAACGGCGTGGTGATTTACTCCGTCACTCGGCACGATCTCCTACGGGCGTTGGTGAGCGGGGATTTGTGGAAATTGTCAGGAGATGAGGATTTCGATTGATGTGTCGGTGGCCTCCGAAACATAGCCGAGTCAGCCATGAGACGGCTTTTGAGGAACAGCGAAGACGCATCGATGGGATGGAGTGAGCAAGCGCGGGTGTCGTCCTGTGCAACCACCCATGAGACGGGCGGCGTCACGAAGGGGGATTGTACCGGGGCTTGCTCCCATCGTCATTCGGAACTGGCTCAGCTGGTCGGTGGGACGGGGCGTTGGAGCCACAACATGTGCCTCCCGGGGCTGCCCGGAGGTGCTCCAGGTTCCCGACCCGACTTCGTTCGATCACTAGACAGTCACCTGAGCCGCACCGTTCGAAGTTTGGTCCTGGCGCACGCGAGGCACACCGTCACTCTGCATTCCCTCTGAAAGGAGCGCATATGACACGCCCCTTCACACCTCTGACCGCAGCCATTCTGATCGCCCTCACGCCCCTCTCCGGTGTGACATTCGCCCAGACAACGAAGACGCCCGCATCACCCACGGCGCCAGCGACTCCCGCTGCGACGACGGCACCGGTGACGATCCAGTCGCCCATCGACTGGATCTCCTATGAAGACATGACCTACACCCCCGTGGCGGACGAAATCAGCCGGCGCCTGGCTGCGGCGCGCACGGCCTTCGACGCCAAGGACAACAAGAAGGCCGCGGCGGAGATGCGAGCCGTGGCTGATGAGCTGAAGGAGCAGGCCGCTCGTGCCGCGAAGGCCGACCAGGCCCGCGCCAAGGCGGAGAGAAAGCTCGCCCAGGACGCATCCACGCGAATGGAACTCGCGGCCAAGAAGGTCACGGCTGCCGCAGCCGCGCTGGAGAGCGGCAAGATCAAGACCCAGGTGGACCTGGACAAGGCCATCGACAAGGCGGCCCGTGCGGACATGGAACATCGCTGGCTGGTGACGGACGTGACCATTTGGTATCCGGTGTCCGAGGAGCCGCAGCGCCATTTCGGCAGCGCGATCGACGCCTATGCGAAGAAGGACTATCAGGCCGCCGCAACCGAAATCCGCAAGGCCACCAGCTATGTGCGGCTGGAAACAGGCCGCGCCACCGGCGAGGCCAAGCAGGCGCTCGAAAGCTCGGTAGCGGAACTCGACAAGCTTGCCGCGTCCGTTGAGAAGGGCGCGGTCAAGGAGGAGAAGGCATTGGGCAAGGCGTTCACCCATGCCAACCACGCGCTCGCCTTGGCCCATCGCGCCAAGGCGGCTGAATCGTGGGCTCGTAAAGAGTACGACAAGGCCGGCTACGAACTCAAGGCGGCCGCTCATGGACTGGAAAGCGCGGCGGGTTGGGCCGGGGCGGAAGCAAAGGCTGGTGCCGCTGCAGCTGTGGCCGACACCAAAGCGCTGGGCGACAAGCTCGCTTCCGGCGCGACCTGGGCGCGCGAGGAAGTGGCCAAGGGCTTCGAGTCGCTGGGCCACGCCATCAACGCCTTGGGTCAGAAGATCGGCAGCAGCAAAAAGGCGGCGCCGGTCAACGTGGGGTCGTGAGGAGCATACGCCTATTCAGTTTTGCAGACAGGGCGATAATCGTACGATTTCTAGATCCCTAGAAGGAGGTTGGAATATGTGGTTCCCAACACTCTCGCGACTCGTCTTTTCCAGCCTGAATCTGATCGCCTTGGGTTCCATCCTCCCGGCCGGATTGATCGTTGTGATCCAGAGTGATGCCGCTGAAGAGACGACTCCTGATGACTACCCGGGACATTTAGTTCTCCTGCCGGGAGAACGCGTTGTGCTGGGTACTGTGGAAGCAATCGACGGAGGGATGATCAGGGTCAACATCGGTGAACTCGAGCCGCGGTTTCTCTCAATCAAGCGCGCGGTCGAACAGAGAGAGTGGCCGATCAAGAAAGGTGATCGGGTCGAGATAGCGGTCAGTGCCGAAAATCTCGTGGTGGACTATCACATCATCAATACCCCAGGGTGGCATCGTTTGATCAAGGGACGTCTCGCGCAGCCGCTTATCATGGGCTATGGCTGGGCGGTGATTCGAATGGAAGGAGGAAAAGAAGCAGCATTCGGCGTGCAGTCCTTGGCCCGGCTGAAAGTAGCGGCTATGCCGATCGACGTCCCGGCTCTGTTTCTGATTGGGGAAACCAATCAGATTCTTAATGCGACGTTTGGCAACGAGCAGGACCTCCGACATCGTGCCCAGTAGTGGAAGCGGGCCGTTCCTAAAGCGCCAGACCGTCAGCTTGAAGGCACGATGGTGAAACCTCCGGCTTTAGTGGTCACCATCCGTGGGAAAGATGGCAAAGAGAAGCAGTACGAGGTGAGACCATTGGTCGAGGAGAGGCTTGCCAAGGTGCCAGAGAATGGAGACGTGATTCTGCTCCTCGACGGCGAGAACAAAGTCACTGATGTCGCGGTTCCACCCGGCAAAGGCAATTGACTTGCATTTGGAACGAGTGGATCCAAATAAACCGTCGGAAAGAGTGCGTCTTTCGTAGGCAGTGTCCAGAAACCATTGCCATTCGAGAAGATAAAGTTTTGGTCGATAAAGTGAATGCCGTCTTGGCTTAATGAACGATCTTGCTGAATCGCTTGTGTTCGCCGCTGACAGAAAGGTGAAAACGCACTATGACGTCAAACTGATCGAGAACATCAGCAGCAAATCCGCTCGCATGCGGAAGGGCGCGAGTCAAAACCAGATTGTGATGCACATCAATGAGACCGTTATTCACAAGGCTCGCGCCATGAAAGGTATCTCGATGCGCAGGAATCACCGGTGCAAAGGAACGACTCTATGCTGTGGCCGTTGATCGTGTACTCCGCGCTGGCGGTACTTGTGACCGCCATCATGCTCGCCTCCTATGTGCTGGGAGAACGGCATCGGGACCCAGGTGCCGGCACGCCCTACGAATCCGGCATTGTCTCAGAAGGCTCAGCGCGCGTGCGCTTGTCGGTTCGCTTCTATCTTGTCGCCATGTTCTTTGTGGTGTTCGATCTGGAAGCCGTGTTTCTGTTTGCGTGGGCCGTCGCGGCGCGCGAAGTCGGTTGGGCCGGTTATTGGGAAGTCGTGACATTCATCGGGGTGCTCATAGCGGCGCTGATGTATCTCTGGGGGGTTGGTGCGATGGATTGGGCCACGGAACGGTCACACTCGCGATAACGGAGGAACCTTATGAAGTGGTCGTTGACGAAACCTGATATCACGGGACTGGTGGCTCAGCCGGACCACGAACCATTCGAACAGGCCGTACGCCGCAGCGTCATCCTCTCGCGGCTGGAGGATCTGGTCGCGTGGGGTCGGAAGAACTCCATGTGGCCCTTCAACTTCGGGCTTTCCTGCTGTTACGTGGAGATGGCCACCAGCATTACGAGTAAGTTCGATGTCGCGCAGTTCGGCGCGGAAGTGATTCGCGGCTCGCCCCGCGAGGCGGATCTCATGGTGGTGGCCGGGACGGTCTTTATCAAGATGGCGCCCATCGTTCAGCGGCTGTACGAGCAGATGAGAGAACCCCGCTGGGTCATTTCCATGGGCTCCTGTGCCAATTCCGGCGGCATGTACGACATCTATAGCGTGGTGCAGGGCGTGGACAAGTTCCTCCCGGTCGACGTGTATGTACCGGGCTGCCCGCCGCGTCCCGAGGCCTTTCTCGAGGGCCTGCTTCTCTTGCAGAAAGCCGTGGAAGTGCAACGGCGGCCGCTGAGCTGGGTGGTGGGTCCGCAGGGGGTCATGCGGCCGCCGCTTCCCTCCATGCGTGACTTGATGCGGCCGTCCCGACAGGAGGCCACCGTGCTGCGGGAGCCGGACGACGTATGATCGCCGCACCAGCCATCGTAGAGGCCATCATCCGACGGCTTGGATCGGCGGTTGTCCTCCAACCAACCGGCGATCGCATCCCCACCGTGTGGGTCAAGAAAGACCACGTGCATGGGCTGCTCCACCACCTGAAACACGAGGTCGAGCAGCCGTACAAAATGCTGTACGACCTCACCGCGATCGACGAGCGCATGCGCACGCATCGCGATGGTCAGCCTCCCAGCGATTTTACCGTGGTCTATCATCTCCTGTCGTTCGATCGCAATGAGTATGTACGTATCAAGGTGGCTCTTGCGGAAGCCAGACTGTCATTGCCGAGTATTGTGGACATTTGGCCCGCGGCCAATTGGTACGAGCGCGAAGTGTGGGACATGTTCGGAATCGTCTTTGACGGTCATCCGCATCTGCAGCGCATTCTGATGCCGAAGAGCTGGGTCGGCCATCCCTTGCGCAAGGATCATCCCGCGCGCGCGACGGAGATGGGGCCCTATCAGTTGCCTCCGGAGAAGGAACTGGCCGAGCAGGAGGCGCTGCGGTTCCGCCCCGAAGATTGGGGGATGAGCCGCGCACGCGATGACGCCGATTTCGTATTTCTCAATGTGGGTCCCCAGCACCCGGGCACGCACGGCGTGCTGCGCATCGCCTTGCAACTTGATGGTGAAGAGATCGTCGATGCGGTGCCCGACATCGGTTTTCATCACCGGGGCGCCGAAAAGATGGGAGAGCGCCAGTCCTGGCATACCTACATCCCGTATACGGATCGAATCGACTATCTCGGCGGCGTGATGAACAACCTGGCCTATCTGACGGCAATGGAGAAGCTGGCCGGTATCGAGGTCCCGCCCCGAGCCCAGGTCATTCGCGTGATGCTGGCGGAGTTGTTTCGCATTATCAGCCACCTTGTCTGGTACGGCACCCTAGCGCAAGATCTGGGACAGATGTCGCCGGTGTTCTATACGTTTAACGATCGCGAGCGAGCATTCGGGATTATCGAAGCCATCTGCGGCGCCCGCATGCATCCTGGATGGTTTCGAATCGGCGGCGTGGCCGCAGATTTGCCTCACGGCTGGGAGAGCATGTTCCGGGATTTCATCACGTACCTTCCGCCCCGACTGGTTGAGTACGACCGGGAAGTGCTGCAAAACCGCATCTTCAAAGGGCGGACGATAGGGATCGGCAGTTACACCGTCGATGAGGCCATCGAGTGGGGCGTGACCGGCCCGAATCTTCGCGCCTGCGGGTTCGAATGGGACTTTCGCAAGCGGCAACCCTATTCCGGCTACGAACAGTTCGAGTTCGATATTCCCACCGCGCAGACCGGCGATTGCTACGGCCGCGCAGCCGTGCGAGCGGAGGAGATGCGGCAGAGCTTGCGCATCATCGAGCAGTGCGTCAACAACATGCCCGAAGGGCCATACACGTCGGATCATCCCCTGGCCACGCCGCCGGTGAAAGCCCGAACGATGCACGACATCGAAACCCTCATCACCCATTTCTTGAGCGTGAGTTGGGGCCCCGTGATTCCACCCGGAGAGGCGCTGGGCGCGATTGAGGCCACCAAAGGAAACAACGGCTACTACCTGGTGAGCGACGGCAGCACGATGTCCTATCGCACGCGTATTCGTACACCGTCGTTTCCTCACATGCAAATGCTGGCGCTGATCTGCCGGGGTGTGATGGTGCCGGATCTGATTGCAATATTAGGCGCGATGGATTTTGTGCTCGCGGATATTGATCGATAAGGAGGTGCGCGATGTTGAGTACTGAGGAAATCAGCGAGATCGAGGCTGAAGCCGCGCACTACCCGAGACGTGACGCCGTCTGTATCGATGCGATGAGAATCGTACAGCGGCATCGAGGCTGGGTCTCCGACGACAGTCTTCACGATATCGCCGCACATCTCGGTATGTCGGTCACGGACCTGGATAGTGTCGCGACCTTTTACAACCTCATTTTTCGGAGGCCCGTGGGCCGCCATGTGATCATGATCTGCGATAGCGTGAGCTGTTGGGTGATGGGCTACGATCGCATGCGCGAGCATCTCGGTACGCGTCTCGGAATCGGGCTTGGTGAAACAACTTCGGATAACCGGTTCACGCTGCTGCCGATTGTCTGCCTGGGCTGTTGTGATCGTGCTCCGGCCATGATGGTGGACGACGATCTGCACAGCGACCTGGATCCGCAGAAGATCGACCGTGCGCTGGAGACCTACACATGACGCCCGTCACCGACAAGCCGCTGACCAAGAACATGCGCCCAGACGGATCGGTGGTGGACATCAGGGCCTATGAGCAGGCCGATGGCTATCAGGCGGTCCGCAAGGTATTGCACGGCGGTATGACTCCGAACGCGGTCACGGACGCCGTGAAAGATGCGAACCTGCGGGGCCGGGGCGGCGCCGGGTTTCCGACAGGGCAGAAATGGTCGTTCGTTCCGCTCGGAAACAATGCGCCAACCCCGACCTATCTGATCTGCAATGCCGATGAGATGGAGCCGGGCACCTTTAAGGACCGCCTGCTGCTGGAGCGGGACCCGCATCAGCTCATCGAAGGGATGATCATAGCAGGATTCGCCATTGAGGCTGATGTGGCCTATATCTTTCTGCGCGGCGAGTATGTGCTGGCAGCCGAACGGCTCTCCCGGGCCATCGCGGAGGCCTATGACGCGCATTATCTCGGCAAGAATATTCTGGGTTCTGATTACAGTTTGGAGTTGTACCTGCACCTGAGCGGCGGACGGTACATGTGCGGTGAGGAAACCGGATTGCTCAATGCGTTGGAAGGCAAGCGCGCCAACCCGAGATCGAAGCCGCCCTTTCCCCCAGTGGTCGGCCTCTTCGGCAAACCCACGGTGGTCAACAATGTCGAGACCCTGTGCTGCGTTCCCCACATCATCAACCACGGCGCGGCGTGGTTCCATGCCTTGGGCCGTACACACGATGCCGGCACCAAATTGTTCGGGGCGAGCGGAAAAGTGAAGCGCCCGGGACTGTGGGAGTTGCCCATGGGGACGACGATTCGAGAAATCCTTGAAGAGCATGCCGGTGGTATGCGCGACGGGGTGACATTTCGTGGGCTGCTTCCGGGCGGTGCGTCAACCGACTTTGTGACGGAAGAGCACCTGGACACACCCATGGACTTCACCGCGATGGCGAAAATCGGCAGCCGTATGGGCACCGGCACCATGATCGTGCTGGATGACCAGACCTGCCCAGTGGGCATGACCTGGAATCTGATGCACTTTTTTGCGCAGGAATCCTGCGGCTGGTGCACGCCCTGCTGGAGCGGACTGGGATGGGTGGAGCGAATCCTGACGTCGATGGAAGACGGCCAGGGGCAGCCGGGCGATCTCGATAAGCTGGCGTCTCAAGCCAAAATGTGGGGCCCCGGCGCCACATTTTGCGCACTCGCGCCGGGCGCTGCAGAGCCGCTGCAAAGCGCATTAAAGTATTTCCGTGATGATTTCGAACGGCACATTCGCGAGAAACGATGTCCATGGAGGTGACTGTGGCGACGGTTCATGTTGACGGGAAATCGTACCAGATGAATGCGGAAGAGAATCTGCTCCATGGCTGTCTCTCCGCGGGACTGAATCTGCCGTATTTCTGCTGGCATCCCGCGCTCGGGTCCGTCGGCGCCTGCCGTCAGTGCGCCGTCAAGCAGTTCAAGGACGAGCAGGACACGCACGGAAAGATCGTGATGGCCTGCATGACGCCGGCTGCCGAGGGCACACGCATCGCGATCCACGATCCGGAGACGGTCGCCTTCCGCGCCGCCATCATCGAGGGGCTGATGCTGAATCATCCGCACGATTGCCCGGTGTGCGATGAAGGCGGGGAGTGTCATCTGCAGGACATGACGGTGATGACCGGTCACGATTACCGGCGCTACGAGTTCGACAAGCGCACGTTTCGCAACCAGAATCTCGGTCCACTGGTGAATCATGAGATGAACCGGTGCATCCAGTGCTACCGGTGCGTCCGCTACTATCGCGAGTATGCGGGCGGGCGGGACTTGAATGCGTTTGCGTTGCGGAATACCGTCTTCTTCGGCCGCGAGGCCGACGGCGTGCTGGAAAATGAGTTCAGCGGCAACCTCGTCGAGATCTGCCCGACCGGCGTGTTCACGGACAAAACTCTGAAGCGCCACTATACGCGTAAGTGGGATCAGCAGTTTGCCCCCTCGATCTGCGTGCATTGCGGGCTTGGGTGCAATACCGACGTCGGTGAGCACTCCGGCACGGTGCGGCGCATCCTCAACCGCTACAATCACGACGTCAACGGCTATTTTCTGTGCGACCGTGGGCGGTTCGGCTATGAGTTCGTCAATAGTGACCATCGCATCCGTGAGCCGTTGTTCAAGGGCAAGGTGGTGAGCGCTGATACGGCAAGCCGGCAGCTCCGTGACACCCTGACCTTTGGCAAAGCCATCGGCATCGGTTCACCGCGGGCGTCACTGGAATCCAATTTTGCCTTACGCACACTGGTGGGCCCGGAGCGTTTCTATTCCGGTGTGGCGGACAGCGAAGCAAAGCTCGTCGCGCTCGCGATCGATATGCTCCGGCACGGCCCGATGCGGACACCGACACTGCACGAGGTGGAAGCGTGCGACGCCGTGTTTGTTCTGGGCGAGGATGTGACCAACGTCGCGCCCCGAATGGCGCTTGCCCTACGCCAGTCCGTGCGCCAGCAGCCCATCGAAATCGCGAAGGCGTTGAAGATTCCGCTGTGGATGGACCATGGCGTGCGCGACGCCATTCAGGATAAGAAAGGCCCGCTGTATCTCGCGACGCCCTATGCCACTCGGCTGGACGAGATCGCCACCGCCACGTTCCATGCGGCTCCCGACGAGATCGCGCGTCTGGGGTTTGCGGTGGCGCATGCGCTTGACCCGCAGGCACCCTCGCGAGGGGACTTCCCGCTGGCGGGTGAGATCGCCCGCGCGCTCACACACGCCAGGAAGCCATTGGTGATTGCCGGTCCGAGCTGCAACAGCGAGGCCATCATGCAGGCCGCCGCCAATGTGGCGATGGCTGCGGGGGCACAGCTGATGTTTACGGCGCCAGAGTGCAACGCCGTGGGTGCCATCCTGATGGGCTCGAACCCTTTGAGCGCCGCGTTTCAAGCAGTCGCGGACGGTGAGGCCGACACGCTCATCATTTTGGAAAACGATCTATATCGGCGCGCCCCTCGCGCCGACGTCGATGCGCTCCTCCATGCGACGGCCCATGTGATCGTGCTGGATCACCTCGTCAATCCGACGTCCGAACAGGCCGAGCTGGTGCTGCCGTCCGGGACCTTCGCTGAATCGGACGGGACGTACATCAGCTGCGAAGGCCGCGCCCAGCGGTTTTTCCAGGTCTTCGTGCCGCCCATCCCCATTCAAGCAAGTTGGCGCTGGCTTGGACAGGGTGCTTGGGAACGTCTCGATGAGGTGTTGACTGCGATGGCGACGGCCTTGCCCCACCTCGCGCCCGCGCGCGATGCGGCGCCGCCGGCCACCTTCCGCATGACGGGGGCGAAAGTTCCACGCTCGCCGCACCGATCGAGCGGCCGCACGGCGGTGCTGGCCAACATCAACGTCTCGGAGCCCAAGCCCCCGGATGACCCTGACTCGCCGCTTGCGTTTTCCATGGAAGGCGCGTCCACGCACCCGCCAGGGGCGCTCATTCCCTTCGTGTGGTCTCCTGGCTGGAATTCCATTCAGGCGACCAATACCTATCAGCAAGAGATTGGCGGCCCTCTGCACGGAGGCGACCCAGGAGTGCGGATGTTCGAGTCTGCGCCGTCGAACGATCAGTCCTATTTCAGCAGCATTCCCTCCGCCTTTGAGCAGCGTGAGGGTGAGTGGCTGCTGGTACCGATGTATTACATCTTCGGCTCGGATGAGCTGAGTCTTTCGGCGCCGGGAATTGCCGAACTCGCCACGACACCGCACGTGGCTGTGAATGCCGATGATTTTACGGAGGGGGAGGAGGTCGACGTGCACTGTGGCGGCAGCACATTCCGGGTGCCCGTGTGCATCCGGCCCGACCTGCCGCGCGGTGTGGCCGGCCTGCCTGCAGGAGTGCCTCCGATCGCCGGATTGGGCTTGCCTGCATGGGGGATGATCGTGAGGATCCCATGACCAGCCCATACCCGATGTTTTCGATCCTCGGCATGCTCTTCGGCGCACTCACCATCGCAGCCGGGCTCATCTGGCTTGAGCGGCGGCTGCTCGCCTTGTGGCAAGACCGGTATGGTCCGAATCGCGTCGGACCCTTCGGGCTGCTCCAGGTGGTAGCTGATGGCGTCAAGATCTTCATGAAGGAAGACTGGATTCCACCCTTCGCGGACAAACCTGTGTTCATCCTGGCTCCGGCCATCATCATGCTGACGGCGTTGCTGTCGTTTGCCGTGCTGCCGGTGGCTCCAGGAATCATCATCAGCGACCTCAACATCGGGTTGTTGTTTGTCCTCGCCCTGTCGTCGCTCGGTGTGTATAGCGTGGTGCTGGCCGGCTGGTCCTCTAACAATAAGTATGCGCTCCTCGGCGGCATGCGAGCGGCGGCGCAGATGATCAGCTACGAAGTCTTCATGGGCCTCTCCCTGATGGGGGTTGTGCTGCAAGCCGGATCGTTCAGCCTCCCCGCTATTGTGGACGCGCAGAGGGAACTCTGGTTCGTGATTCCACAATTCCTCGGCTTTGTCTTGTTTCTGATCGCCGGACTCGCCGAAACGCGCCGCACTCCGTTCGACCTGCCTGAAGCGGAGAGCGAGCTGGTTGCCGGCTATCACTCTGAGTACTCTGGCATGAAGTTCGGCATGTTTTTTGTCGGCGAGTATCTCGGCGTGACGCTGATCTCCGCGATGATCACGGTGCTGTTCTTCGGAGGCTGGCTCGGCCCGATACTCCCGCCGATCGTCTGGTTTCTGCTCAAAACGTTGTTCTTCATTTCATGTTTCATTTTGGTGCGAGCGTCCCTGCCGCGGCCACGATTCGATCGGCTCATGTCATGGGGCTGGAAGGTCATGTTGCCCTTGGCGTTGGCCAATCTGATCGTGACCGGTGCGCTGGTGCTCGCCTGGAGGTAGCAGATGATCAGCATCCTTAAGACCATCTGGTACGTGTTCCTGCACACCTTTCAGAAGAGGATTACGGTTCAGTATCCGGAGGAAAAACCGTACCTCGCCCCGCGGTATCGGGGCCGTATCATTCTCTCGCGTGATCCTGATGGCGGCGAACGCTGCGTGGCATGTTACCTCTGTGCCGTCGCCTGCCCGGTGAGCTGTATCGCCCTCCAGGCCACGGAAGATGAGCACGGACGTCGATACCCGGAGTTCTTCCGGATCAACTTCTCACGCTGCATTTATTGCGGCTATTGCGAGGAGGCCTGCCCCACGTATGCGATTCAGCTGACGCCTGATTTCGAAATGGGCGAGTTCCACCGCCAGAACCTGGTGTATGAGAAGGATGACCTGCTCATCAATGGCCCTGGCAAGTATCCCGGCTATAACTTCTGGCGTGTCGCCGGGGTCCAGATCGGCGGAAAGGACAAGGGTCAGGC
This sequence comes from Nitrospirota bacterium, assembly GCA_018971525.1. Lineage (GTDB taxonomy): Bacteria > Nitrospirota > Nitrospiria > Nitrospirales > Nitrospiraceae > Palsa-1315. The sequence goes on along the minus strand of JAGXAR010000061.1, from coordinate 6,032 downwards.
CGAGCATGAGGCCGCGCCGGTGGACGTTCACAGCCTGTTACCGTGAGGTGCTTATGGAAGTGGCATTCTACATCGCGGCGGCAATCGCCATCATCGCCACGGTTCTCATGCTGACGGGTCTGAATGTGGTCCATGCATTGCTGTATTTGATTGTGTCGCTACTGGCGGTCGCGGTGGTGTTTTACGTGATCGGGGCTCCATTCGTGGCCGCGCTCGAGGTCATTATTTATGCGGGAGCCATTATGGTGCTGTTCGTGTTCGTGGTCATGATGCTCAACCTTGGCGAGCACGCCGTCTCAATGGAGAAAGCCTGGCTCACTCCGGGGATCTGGATTGGTCCTACGGTTCTCGCTGGTTTGTTGCTGTGTGAAGTCGCCTACGTAGTGGCGCAGGGTGGCGGCGCCCACATGGGAGCGGGGATGGTGGAGCCCAAACAGGTCGGCATCGTGTTGTTCGGACCGTATGTGATCGGCGTGGAGCTCGCGTCCATGCTGTTGCTCGCGGGCTTGGTGGGCGCCTACCACCTGGGAGCCCGTACGACGCCAAGATCGGAGATTCGAAATGCTCGAGATACCCATACGAGATGGGCTGCTCCTCGCAGGGATTCTGTTCTCCCTGGGACTGATCGGCCTGCTCGTACGCCGTAACCTGATGTTCATGCTCATGTCGCTCGAGGTGATGCTCAACGCAGCAGGCCTGGCCTTTGTGGTCGCCGGGTCGCGATGGCAGCAGGCTGACGGACAGATTGCCTTTCTCTTCATTCTCGCCATGGCCGCGGCGGAAGTCTCGGTTGGATTGGCCTTGGTGCTGCAACTGTACCACCATTTCAACACTCTGGATGCGGATGCGCTGAGCGAGATGAGGGAATAGCATGATGGAGTTGTTGTGGCTGATCGTGGCGATCCCCATGGCGAGCGCGCTCATGCTGGCGGTGCTGGGTTCGCGCTGCTCGCGCAGAGTCGTGACCGCTTTGGGCGTGAGCTCGATCGGCGTCTCGGCGGTGATCACCATGCTGGTGGCTGCCGACTTTGTGAGCGCACCTCCTGCAGGCCATGCCTACACCGAAATCCTCTGGACATGGATCAGCGTCGCCGATTTTCAGCCGCACATCGGATTCTATCTGGACGCGCTTTCTCTGGTGATGATCCTGGTGGTCACCTTCGTCGGCTTTTGGATTCATCTCTACTCGGCTGAGTTCATGATGCATGACGAGGGGTACAGCCGGTTCTTTGCCTACATGAACCTGTTCGTCGCCTCGATGCTCACGCTGCTGCTCGCGGACAACCTGCTCCTGCTGTATCTCGGATGGGAGGGCGTGGGCCTGTGCAGCTATCTCCTGATCGGATTCTGGTATCGCGATCCGGCGAACGGCTTGGCGGCTCGGAAGGCGTTCATCGTCACGCGCGTCGGCGATACGGCGATGTTGCTGGGCTTATTTCTGCTGTTCACGAGCTTCGGCACGATGCAGATTCAAGACCTGATGCATCGAGCGTCGGAACAGTGGGCGGTGGGGTCCACGCTTGCCGTTGCGGCGGCGTTGCTGCTCCTGGGCGGCGCCGTGGGGAAGTCGGCGCAGCTCCCGCTGCAGGTCTGGTTGCCGGACGCCATGGCCGGCCCGACGCCGACCAGTGCCCTGATCCACGCCGCGACGATGGTCACGGCCGGTGTCTATGTGGTGGCGCGCACGCATGTGCTGTTTGCGCTGGCCCCGGCCGCACAATTGACCGTGGCAGCCGTCGGCTCAGCCACGCTGTTGCTGGCCGGATGCAGCGCACTCACGCAGCACGACATCAAGCGTGTCCTCGCCTATTCAACGGTGAGCCAGATCGGCTACATGTTTCTGGCGCTGGGGGTCGGCGCCTGGTCCGCGGCCATTTTTCATTTCATGACCCATGCGTTCTTCAAGGCCCTGTTGTTCCTCGGCGCCGGAGCGATCATCGAAGCGCTCCACGACGAGCACAGCATTTTCCGCATGGGCGGCCTACGCAAGGAACTGCCGGTCGCGTTTTGGGCATTTCTCATCGGCGGGTGTTCACTCGCCGGCCTTCCCTTCATCACGGCCGGTTTCTACAGCAAAGATCTCATCATCTGGGGAGCCTGGTCAGCAGAACAGGGGCATCCGGGCTTCTGGATCGTCGGCATGATCGGCGCGCTGCTGACCTCGTTATACACGTTCCGCCTGATCTTTCGGGTCTTCTTCGGCCCCCTCCAGACGCCGGTCACCAAGCGTCCGGGATACGCGATGACGGTGCCGCTGGTGATGTTGGCGATCTGTGCGGTCGTGGGTGGAGCGGTGAAGGAACCGCTGCTTGAGTTTCTTCAATTGGCGCTGCCGGCGATGGTTGAGGCAGGCGCCGTCGGTATGACGGAGACACGCTCGGAGGTCGTCGCGACTTTCGCGCTCTTGATCGGCCTCTACGTCGCCTATCTGTTTCATTGGCAGAAACGCAGCCTGGCGGAGGCGGCGGTCGCGAATCCGGCCGGGCGTGTCCTCCACGCATGGTGGTTTGCGGACTGGGGGTTTGACTGGCTCTACGACACAGTATTGGTCCAACCCTTCCTGTGGGCGGCCCGGATCAATAAGCACGATGTCATCGACAAGTTCTTTACCGGCATCGCGCGCCTGACGGAAGCCTCGTACCGCGTGCTCCAGCTCACACAGACGGGACTGGTGCGCTGGTACGCGGCTGGTATTGCCGTCGGCTCGGTGCTGTTTCTGGCCTTGGCGGTGTTCTCATGATGCTTGTCTGGCTCATCGTCATTCCGCTCGTCGCCGGCATGCTGGCCTGGTTGACCGCGCGCTGGAGCACACAATTACCACGCTGGATCTCCCTTGCCGCTGCGGTGCTGGACCTTGTTCTGACGCTCGTCCTTTGGATGAGGAGCGGGAGCGCCGTCGCAGCCGGCGCCGCGACCGTCTGGTTCGCTGAGGTGGACTGGACCTGGGTGCCGCGCTTTGGCATTCACTTCCACCTCGGTGTCGATGGCCTCAGCCTGCTCATGCTCGGGCTCACGTGTGTCCTGGGTCTCATGTCTGTCCTTTGCTCATGGACTGAAATCCGGGAACAGGTCGGATTCTTCCACTTCAATCTCATGTGGATGTTGGCGGGAATTGCGGGCGTGTTCCTTGCGCTCGACCTGTTCCTGTTTTATTTCGCGTGGGAGCTGATGCTGATCCCGATGTATTTCCTGATCGCGATCTGGGGTCACGAGCGGAGAATTTACGCCGCCATCAAGTTTTTGCTGTTTACGCAGCTCAGCGGGTTGCTGATGCTGATTGCCATCCTGGCGCTGTATTTCATGCATTATCAGACGACCGGCGTGTACACGTTCCAATACGGGGATCTGCTGGGTGCCCAATTGACTCCCGAGGCCGAGCGTTGGATCATGCTCGGATTTGTCCTCGCATTTGCCGTGAAGCTGCCCGTCGTTCCGCTGCATACGTGGCTGTCGGACGCCCATTCCGAAGCGCCCACAGCCGGCAGCGTCATCCTGGCCGGCCTGCTGCTGAAGACCGGTGCCTATGGGCTGTTGCGGTTTGTCCTGCCGCTCTTTCCGCACGCAGCCCATGAGGTCACGCCCGTCGCGCTCGTGCTTGCCGTGCTTGGAATCGCCTATGGCGCAGTGATGGCCTTTGCGCAAACCGATCTCAAACGCCTGGTGGCCTATACCAGCGTGAGCCACCTCGGCTTTGTGCTGCTCGGAATCTTTTCCTGGAACCCGTTCGGCCTGCAAGGCGCGGTGATGACGATGATCTGTCACGGTCTGAGCACAGGAGCGCTGTTCATCCTGGTCGGCGCACTCCAAGAACGCACCCATACTCGCGACATGGACCGGATGGGTGGGCTGTGGATTACAGTTCCACGCTTCAGCGGGGCAGCGCTGTTCTTCGCCCTGGCGTCGCTGGGCCTGCCAGGGCTGGGTGACTTTGTCGGCGAGTTCCTGGTTTTGCTGGGCGCGTATCAACTCAGCGTGGGGATCACCGTCGTGGCAGCCCTCGGGATTCTGGCGTCGACGTTGTACGCCCTTCGCATGGTGCAGCGGGTGTTCCATGGGGAGAACACCCAGCGCTGGCAACTTCAGGACCTCTCGCCGCGTGAAGCACTGATCATCGCGCCCATGATTGCAGCCCTGCTGTGGCTGGGATTGTATCCCCAGCCAATTTTGAACACCTTCGCGCCGGCCATGCATAATTTGCTACGCGAAGCCAACCTCCCGGCCGTGGTCTGGCAGAAGAGATGATCTCGTGACGCGCGCGGACTGTATCACGCTATTACCGCTCATCCTGATCGCGGGCACGTCGATGCTCGTTATGCTGGCCATCGCATTCACGCGCAATCATACGCTGGCGGCGAGGCTGACCGTTGCGGGGCTTCTTGCCGCGTTCATGTCCGTCCTGGCGGTGACCCCATACGTGCCACGGCATGTGACCGCGCTGCTGATTATGGATCGATACGCGCTGTTCTATATGGGCGTGATCATCGCATCTGCGGTAACAGTCGCGGTCCTCTCATACTCGTATTTCGAGCAGCAAGAGGGCCACTGCGAAGAACTGTATGTGCTGCTGTCGATCGCCACGCTGGGATGTCTGGTGCTCGTCGCCAGCAGCCACTTGATGTCTTCTTTCTTGGGGCTGGAAATCCTGAGCGTCTCGCTCTATGCGATGATCGCCTATTTGAAAGAGCGCAAGCAGTCGCTCGAGGCCGGGATCAAGTATTTGGTGTTGGGGGCGGCGTCATCGGCCTTTCTCCTGTTCGGCATGGCGCTCATCTATGCCGAGCTCGGCACGATGGAGTTCTCGCAAGTCGCCGCAGCCTCGGCTGTCCAGTCGCGCCTCGCACTTCTGCTCCCGGGGATCGTCCTGATCATCACGGGGATCGGCTTCAAGCTGGCGGTGGTGCCGTTCCACTTATGGACGCCGGACGTCTACGAAGGCGCCCCGGCTCCGGTCACCGCATTCATCGCGACCGTCTCCAAGACCGCGATCTTTGCGCTGCTGTTGCGCGTCTTACACCAACCCGGCGTGCACCAGTCTCGCACGCTATTCGCCGTGTTCGCGATCATTGCGGTGGCCTCGATGCTCGCCGGCAATCTGCTGGCGTTGCTGCAAACCAATGTGAAGCGCATTCTCGCGTACTCGTCCATCGCGCATTTCGGCTATATGCTGGTGGCGTTTGTGGCAGGTGGAACTATGGCCGTTGAGGCAGTGACCTTCTACCTGGTGGCCTATACCGTGACGACGCTCGGAGCCTTCGGGGTGGTGACGGTGCTCTCCGGCTCCAGTCGCGATGCTGACCGTCTGGACGATTACCAGGGGTTGTTCTGGCGCCGTCCGCTCATGGCCGGCATCTTCACCGTGATGCTGCTCTCGCTCGCCGGCATTCCCGCCACGATGGGTTTTTTAGCCAAGTTCTACGTGCTTGCGGCAGGAGCCTCGGCCACGCAATGGTCGCTCATCCTCATCCTGGTCACGACGAGCACGATCGGTTTGTACTATTATCTCCGTATTCTTGTTGCGCTCTATTCCACCTCATCCGAAGGCGAGCCATCCGTCCAACCAGTTGCCCGCGTCAGTGGCTTCGTGTTGGCCGTGCTGACGGCATTCCTCCTCTGGTTCGGACTGTATCCGGCGCCGTTGCTGGACATGATCCAAAGACACGCGGTGCCGTCCGTGGCCGAAATACTGACACCTGAGTCGGGGAAGCTCAGCCTGCATATCGGCTCAGGAGGAGTTTCACTTCCCGCCAGCGGCGAAGCTCGCCGTTGATGCGCGCGTGGCCGGTTGCGGCGAATCGGCTCAACCTCCGGTTCACGATCGACCGCTTGAACTGGGTGTGGGCCGGTGATCACAGCTACGTCTGGTATGGCTGCATCCAGGGCTATGCCTAGAAAGGAACCTACCCATGAGCAAGAAAACGGTGGCGGCGCTCATCGTCGAAACGCTGGCACTCGCTGGGGTGAAGAGAATGTATGGAGTCGCCGGCGACTCTCTCAATGGCATCACGGATTCCATTCGCAAAAGGGATGATATC
>JAGXAR010000156.1 GCA_018971525.1 Nitrospirota bacterium | reverse complement strand
CTGGAGTGACTTCTCCGCCCATTGCCTCATAACTATCCCGAATAAGCCCCATGGTGTCCAATGTTGTTCCAGAGAGGTGTTCTTCACGATTGTTATATTGCGTCACAAAATTCTCACCAGCCTTCCCCTGCTCATACAATTGCTTACCTTCCGAATTGGAAAGACGAGTGACAGCAAATTTTGTATTTCCTTGGACATTTTCTTCTCGAAGCGCAGTAAAGTTTCCCGTCCAATACCCGCCCTCTCCCATTTTCATCTGCAGACGCCCATGTTGCCCATTGACCGTTGCCCATAAATCGCCGTTCGTATCCTTCAAAAGCGTTTGTGAAAGTGGCTTATTCGGATTCTTTGGATCACTGGTTCGCTCGGAATAGGCCGTAATAGGCCCGTCAACACCATCGATGTGATCAATGGTCATCGGCGTCGCATCAACGCGCCGATTATTCACATTCACCTGCACACCACCCTCACGACGGGCGTTCGCGACTGCCATAGTGAATGGATCCCGCGTCTGTGTTTCCGCTGTAAGTGTGCCATCAGGTTCCTTGCGTGTCTCCGAAATCACAAACTGACGCCCGATCTTGCCATCAACCGGTAGAAAGACGTCCACTGGCTCATCGCCACCCACGGGGAGACCCTTCGCGGTGTGAGATTCATCCAAGGCTGTCACGCCCGTTTCTCCCGAAGCCGTGAGTTGAGTTCCTAAATCACCCAACTGATGAATGCTTGCTGCCGGAGCCGAGGTTTTATTTGCAAGAACATCAAATGAACCCCAAGGAGTGGTCCCGGATAATCGTGTGTTATTGGGAACAAATATCGAGGATGGTTTTCCTGCTTCATCAGTCTGCTGACGAACGATACCGGTCTCAGTCATCTGCCCGGACATAAGCGAATACAATTTTGTGCCATTCTCATCAACATCCATCGGCATCCATCCGCTTTCCGCCGAGGTCTTCGTATAGTTAGCTCCCTGAGGGGAATTCGGATCTCCCTGGATCATAATCTGACTGCCGTCACTACCAATGACCTTCCGAGTACTCCCGCTCGCCATATCAGACATAACCAAGTTCTGACCATCGAAGTGCATTTCGCCGTTAAAAGATTGCCCTGAAGTGAGATCCTTGATCTGGCCACGATAGTGCCATGGTGTGCCCACCTGATTCGGATCGCCGTCGTATTGGATACTCCCGCGGTTCAATTGATATCCGCCTTGCCCGTCCTCCTGTCCGACCCACATCATCGTGCCGGACGAATGTCCATCCAGCCGAGATTGCCAATGTTGATCCGAGACCTCCAACACCTTGGCGCCCGTTTCTGGATCCACTTCAAGCCGACCCTTGGCCGTGAGATCCATCCCATTGGCGTATCCACTGACCGACACGTTCAAATCTGATGGTGTCTCATCGCTGTTCTTCGTGCCCACTCCTTCGATCGTCATACCTTTGAGCGGCATCTGCGTTCCGTCTTGGTTGTGGAGGACCACATCTTGTCCTCCACCAAAGACGCGCAACATGGCTTCTCCATGGGTACCCGATTGCTCAGCAACCGTCAGTCCTTGCCAATTCCTCCCCAAATGGAACTGATCCGTACCAGACCCGCTGGTAACCGTCATCCGTTTGGACAAATCCGGTGCACCCAGATCATCCGACTTCACATCCGACAAGCTATAGTGAAAGTCGCCATGCTCTGTCGAATGTGCTGAGACCACTCCCTCCCAGCTCCCACCAGGAGCCTGATAGAAGTTGCCTGTCACATCCATCGGCCCCGTGAAGGATTCCCCGTTCCGCTGGACTGTCATCATACTGGTGCCGACCTGACTCATGCGCTTGCTACCATCATTCATGGATGTGATCTGCTTGGTGAATCCTCCTTCGGAGTAACTATCGGTCACAATTCTGGGCTCATTCGCCATCTGATTAATTTCCATTTTGATGTCATGTTGAGTGCCATGCGCATCACTCGTCATGTATTGCACATCGACATGATCACCCGAGACTTGCAATTGGGCTTCATGCATGGCCCCGTCTGGCCCTTGCATCTCCTGTCTCCACACACCGGCGACATAATTGCCGTCGGCATCTTGACTATACGATCCTCGCGGCCCTGAATAGGTCGTCATCCCATCTCGGCCGGTCGTGGTATGCCCCCCATCGGAGAAATAGACGGTGTGCATACCGGTCTGGCTCTCTCCTAAAATCCCGCCCTCCCCGCCGACATACCGAACGGTATTAATAGAGTGACCATCCGTCGAAATCTGATCCTGCCACGCCAAGTGTCGGCCCGAATCCACATGCTCACCTCGTCCATGCGCAAACGCATTGGCTTCATGATGCGCCGCATGCTGTGCGGTTTGCGCGCCGCCCATCAACGCGGACGCCGCCGAGCCCATCCCATACATCGCCACCGCCGCAATGCTTGGCACGCCCCAAATGATCGTCGAGGCAAACGAGTTCATCTGACTGAGAAAATCATAGAAGTCGGTGTACGACGCGAGTGTCACGCCCGTGCCGGCGGTCACCAAACTCTGCACTTGGCCATTGCCATACGCATAGACGAGATAGTTCACCATCGCGTAGGCCGGGCCCCAAAACAGCAGCCAGGCATAGCTCATCGAGGCCATCCGGATCGTCGCAAACATGGCCGGCGTCATCGCGAGCGCCAGGATGAACGGCGTCAGCATATAGACCCCGGATTCCGCCATGGTCCGCATCATCGGAAGGAACCGCGCCGCAATCGATGATTGCGCAAAGGCCTGCGTCTTCAGATCTTCACTGATCTGTTTCTGCATCAGACTCACGGACGTCGCCGTATCACTGCCCGCCGCACTCGCAAGCCGCTCGGCATCGATCCACCGTTCACGAATCAGCACATTGTTGATTAGCTGCCGCGCCCCTTGGGTGCTATTGATAATGTTGGTGATGAACTGTCCCACCGGCGTCAGTTCTTGATCCACGACATCGGGTTGGTTCAACGCCCGGCGGAGTTGCTTCATCGCCAGATCGTAGTCTGGATTCCCGTCTTGCATTCCTGCCGTGATGACATTGTTGTACATATCTGGACACGTGAGCGTCGCCGTCGGATTCCCGTTGAGGACCTGCATGACCGACAACACGGGATTCGTCACCTGAATCGCCGTCAACGCATCGACGGCATTGAAAATCGCGCCCTTCTGCAACTGATTCAATCCAATGGAGGGGAAGACGCAATACATCAAATACTGGGTGAGATTCGCTTGGAGATCGGAGTCGGGCAGCTGCGCCCCCAGTGTTTTTTGAAAGTCCATGAACCCACGCCCGAACGTGGAATTCATCATCTGATACTCCGGTGGCACGGTCGTCGCGAAGGCGGTTTCCGCCAACGTCAACAGTTGAAAGCCGACCTCGGACGCCATATACGCAGGAAACGCCACGGCCAATGGCACGTTGCCCACGACGCGTGTAGGAATCCCCGTATTCACCAGATCCGTGACTTGGACCGTCGCTTTAATGGTGACCGTCGTAAACAGCACAAGCACCGCGCCCATAAAGAGCTGCATGGCGACGCGGCCACGCGCGAGATAATAGGTGATGCCACCAAACGCGAGGCAGATCATCCCGAGGCGCATCAAGCTTTCGTAGCCTGCCCCGGTCATCAGGACGATGCTGGTGAAGACATCAAAGAGGACGTCGCCGTTCCCGAATGTATACACCGTAAAATTCATTCGCCGGCTCCCTTACTTCGCTTGGGTCTCCTTACCCTTCTTCGGCACATTCTGGTTCTTCTTCATGACATTGATGTATTTCTGGGTGTAATCCAATCCTGTCGTGATCGTGCCGAGCCGCGCTTGGAAAAACGTCCGGGCTGCCACAATCGCATCGCTCGCCCGCTTGGCGAACTCGTCAAACGACGGCTTGAAGTTCGGATGCGCCTGGCCCATCCACACCAACTGCTTGTTCGTCTCCTTGTAGGCCCACTCCATCCACAGGTAGGCCATCTCCACCCCCATCACTTCGGCGAGATCATTGCGGATCGTCTGCGCCAAATCCGGCGTGTGGGCGTAATCGACCAACAAGCGGTAGATCGGCACTGGACTGCGATTGATCAAATCCTGCTCTTCGGGCGAGAGGGCGACCATCGTCACTTGCACTTTCTGGACGATGCTGTCGTACACGGCTTCAGCCCGGGTCCGAAAGCCGTCATAAGTGCTGTCAGGCCCTTCGGTCGGATTGAGACACAGCGTCGGCTCATCACAGCTATAGACTTGGATGGAATCGACCCCGGCGCGCGGCACCACGAGATCCTCGAGGCGGAGCACCGGCGGATAATAGCTTGGCACGCCCGTGTCATTGACGACCACCGTCCCTAACACGCTCATAATCATGCGCGCATCATCAGAACCCCATCCCGAATTAGTGAGCGACTGATAGACGAGGTTGCCCCTGATATCATCAGGGCTTCCTGCGAGCGCGGCGGCCGCATCGGCCGTCGATTGATTCTTCGTCGTATCCCGATCGGCCCAAATATCGGAAATCGCTCCCGACGCTTCTTTCACGTTCTGCCAGGTTTGACCGACACTATTGACCACATTGTCGATTTGGTTTGGTTGACCTTTGACGTACTTCGCGAATTCTTGCCCGGCCTGACAGGGATTCAAGCGCCCTGCGGAGTTGATCATTCGCGCCGCCGCTTCTAATTTCGAAATAATATTTTCGCACGGCTGACAGAGCTCCATAAGCGCCAGCTGGAAGGCGAAGCCGGCGACACCCGCTGTGCCCATCTGCTGCAGAAGATCGGTAAAGCGCGAGAGCGACGGGAAGGAAATCGAGCCCAGATAGAGATCAATGCCCTGGCACCCGGCTTTGAAGCGCGGCGGGGCCACACTCACCAGATTGAAGGTCTGATTGGGCACCCGCATGGACAGACTGCCCCCCATGAGCGAGCCTTGCGCCTGACTGTTATAGGCGCCAGGTCGTGTGGCTGCGGCCGTGCCCCAGCCATTAAA
>JAGXAR010000060.1 GCA_018971525.1 Nitrospirota bacterium | reverse complement strand
AACGCCCCGTCGAGGCTGACCCCGAGCTGGTGCATCGGCAGGTCCAGCAGCTGCTCGTTGGACCACGAGACCCATTCCGGCTCGTGCGGAGAGCTGTCAGTCGAGGGTGTATCCGGCGGCTGTGATCGGTGCATCGAGGCCATGTTCCGCGTTGTACGTCACGGTGAATTGCACGGGGAAGCAACGGAAGAGGTGAATCGAGAAGGGCATGGGGGCCTCGCAGGATCGTCTATTCTAGGGAGGGACTCAGGAAACCGCAAGGCGGGGGAACTGAGCAAGGAGCAGGGGAAGGAGTGGCCAGGTGCCCTTCTTGCTCGCAGGGCCCCGTGGGCATCTGGATCAGCCGGGTCGTCCTTGTCCAATTTTACTTTCCGTCCCCTTCCACAGCCGTGCGATGTTGTCCTTGTGCTTGATCCAGACCAGGGTGCTGACAACCAGTGAAAAGACAAAAAACTCCGGTCTCTGCTCGTTCACGATCGCTACGACCGGAAAGCACCCGAAGGCCGCCAGCGCCCCTCCGGATGAATAGCGCCAGATCGCCACTGCCCCCAGCCAGATCAACAACAAGAGGAATCCGATTGAGGGAGAGAGACCCAGCACTGCTCCCAAGGCCGTCGCCACGCCCTTCCCTCCTTTGAAATTCAGGAACGGCGAGGAGAGGTGACCCAGGATTGCCGAGAGTGCCACGAACATGATGAATCGTTCATCGGTGAGCCATTGCATGGCAGCCCACCCCATCACCCACCCTTTGCCCATGTCGCCCAGGAGCGTGAGCACACCAGCCTTGGTGCCGGACACGCGCAGCACGTTGGTGAACCCGACGTTCTTGCTCCCGACTGTTCGTGGATCGGGCAGTCCCATCCCTTTCGAGACGACGACGCCGAACGGGATGGCACCCAGAAGGTAGCCGAACATGGCCATCAAGACCCAGAGGAGTTCTTCGTCCATAGGTCAGGAGATTACTGACGGGAGGTGCAAACGCCGAGAGAACTGTAAGACTCCCGCTGGATGCTCAAAAAGTCTGTCCCCTTCGTTCGTCACTCATATCTCGTCGTTCGCAGGTGGAGAATTTCCTAGCTTATGAGATACGCTTCGCGGGTGTCAGAAACGCCGCCGGCAGGCTTTTTCAGCATCCTGCTACAATCCCTTTGCCACGACCTGCTTCCAGAAACTCCACACATACTGCCCGCCAGAAATGTAGCCCAACACCAGCGACAGATAGAGCGTGACGATACCGGCAAGGTGCAGATTGCCGAGATTTGAGAAGAACGTGCCCTCGAGGATCAACAGCACGATCGCCACGACCTGCAGCGCCATCTTGTACTTGCCTGTCGTCTCAGCCGCGATCACCATGCCTTCGCCTGCGGCAATGGCGCGAATGCCCGTGACCGCGACCTCGCGCGCGATGATCAATATCGCGACCAGTGCACTCACGCGATCGATGTTGACCAGGAGGATCAAGGCGGAGAGGACCAACAACTTGTCGGCGATGGGATCGAGCAGCTTTCCGAGTGTGGTCACTTGGCCGTTGCGGCGAGCCAGGTAGCCATCCAACATATCGGTGACTGCCGCGATGACAAAGACGAGGGCTGCGCTGAGTGATCGGTCCGGAGTCGGCGTGGCAAACAGCACCACGAAGACAGGGATCAAGAGGATGCGTGTGAGCGTAATGAAATTCGGCAGGTTGAGCGATTCCTGCCCGACCGATTTCCATACCGCCAGGACGCGATTCATCGGTGACCTATTCCGTTAAACGATGCCGTGTTTCAGTAAGTCATGCAGATGCACGACCCCGACAATTTTCTTGGCGTTTTCCGCGACGACAAGCGTGGTGATGGAATAGCGCTCCATCATTTCGACCGCCTTGGCTGCCAACTCATCCGGTCCGATCAACTTGGGTCGGCGCGAGGCCAAGGACCCGGCGGTGATCTTGGAGAAATCCCCGCCCTGCTGGAGGAACCGCCGCAGGTCGCCGTCGGTAATCACGCCCGCGAGTGCGCCTGCTCGATCGACCACCGTGGTCATGCCGAGTTTTTTGGCCGACATTTCGAGGATGGCCACCGAGGCTAAGACCGTCTCCATTACTTGTGGGACATCCTCCCCTCTGTGCATGAGGTCCCGTACTTTCACCAGCAACCGGCGTCCGAGCGTCCCGCCCGGATGGAACTGCGCAAAATCCTGCTCCTTGAACCCGCGCTTCTCGAGCAAGGCAACGGCCAGGGCGTCGCCCATTGCCAGCGTTGCGGTGGTGCTCGCCGTCGGCGCCAGTCCCATGGGGCAGGCCTCTTCTGCGACGGACACATCCAACGCGACGGCGCTATTCTTGGCCAGCGTCGAACCCTTGCGTCCGACGATTGCCACGACAGGAATTCCCATGCGCTCCATGAAGGGCAAGAGCTGCAAAATTTCCTGCGTCTCTCCGCTATTCGAAATCGCAATGAGCAGATCGCGGCGCGCCAACATGCCCAGATCGCCGTGGAGCCCTTCGGCTGGATGGAGAAAAAACGACGGTGTTCCGGTACTCGCCATCGTGGCGGCGATCTTCTGCCCGATCAAACCGGATTTACCCATGCCCGAGACGACGACTTTGCCCTTGCAGTCATAGAGCAGGTCCACGGCCTCTGAGAAACCACCATCCAGACGTTGAATGAGAGCCTGGACGGCACGCGCTTCGATGTCCAGCACACGCCGGCCTACGTCGAGGCTGGTTCCGCCCTTCGGCGTCGCAGCCCGAGTGCCCTTTTGCTTGGCTACTTTCGAGGTTGTGACGCGTCGCATATCCGCATGACCCGTTCAAGCAAAGCTTTTAATTGATGGAGCGGCACCATATTGGGTCCGTCGGACAAGGCCTCGTCGGGATTGGGATGGACTTCCATGAAGAAGCCATCGACTCCGGCGCCGGCAGCTGCACAGGCCAAGGGTTCGACAAATTCACGCTGGCCGCTGGACTTGGTTCCCCCGCCGCCCGGCAGCTGCACACTGTGGGTGGCGTCGAAGACCACCGGGTAGCCGAAGCTTCTAAGGACAGGAAAGGACCGCATATCGACGACCAGATTGTTGTAGCCGAACGACGATCCTCGTTCGGTCAGGACGATCCGCTTGTTTCCGGCCTCCTCCACTTTTTTCACCGCGTTGCCCATTTCTTGCGGAGAGAGAAACTGGCCCTTCTTCACGTTCACGACTTTGCCGGTCTTCGCCGCCGCGATGAGCAAGTCGGTCTGCCGGCAGAGGAACGCGGGGATCTGGAGCACGTCCACGATCTTCCCTGCCTCGGTTGCCTGTTCTTCGGTGTGGACGTCCGTCAAGACAGGAAGGCTCAGCTGATCCTTGACCTTCTTCAGCACCGCCAGGCCCTTTTCGAGACCCGGTCCGCGATACGACGTAATGGAGGTCCGGTTGGCTTTATCGAAGGAGGATTTGAAGATGTAGGGCATGCCCAGAGACTTGGTGATCTCGGCGATGCGCGCCGCCGTCTCCAAGACGAGCTGTTCGCTCTCGATGACACAGGGCCCGGCGATTAAAAACTGCCGATGGCCTGCCCCGACTGTGAAGGAACCGATTTTGACTCCGTGTATCATGATCTTTGTTTCATCCAACTTTCCTTGAGATGCTCAAACAGGCTATCCAACGAGGCCGCAGGCGAAGACAAGACCGGAGGCGTAGCCTCTGGGCTATGTTGAGGATCTTGTCGAGCCGAGAACGAAGTTGGGAGCCTGTTTGAGCATCTCACCCTAGTGGCCGCACTTGCGGCGAAGAGCCGCCCCCACAAATCCGCTAAACAACGGATGCGGACGGTGGGGCCGCGAATTATATTCCGGATGGAACTGCGTCGCCAGAAACCAGGGGTGGTTCTTCAATTCGACGATCTCGACCAGCCGGCCGTCCGGCGACAGCCCGCTCAGCACGAGTCCTTTGGCGAGCAATTGCTCACGGTACGCGTTGTTGAATTCGTACCGGTGCCGATGGCGTTCGCGCACCTCGCTCACCCCATACATCTTTTGGGCCAGGGTTCCCTCCCCGAGCTTACACACATATGACCCGAGCCGCATCGTCCCGCCCTTGTCGCTGACGGACGCCTGATCCGACATCAAATGAATGACGGGATAGGGAGAAGCCTCGTCGAATTCCGCGCTATTTGCGCCGGCCATCCCGGCGACGTTCCGCGCAAACTCGATCGTCGCGCACTGCATGCCCAGACACAAACCGAGAAACGGAATCTGGTGTTCCCGTGCGTATCGAATCGAGGCGATTTTCCCTTCGATCCCGCGCGAGCCGAACCCGCCGGGAACCAGGATGCCATCGACTTCGCGCAGGATACGCTCGGTCCCTTGCCGTTCGATCTCCTCCGATTCGATCCACTGGATGTTCACCTTCGTTTCATGGTCGATGCCACCATGGACGAGCGATTCGGACAGACTTTTGTAACATTCCTTCAAACCCGCGTACTTGCCGACCAGGGCGACTGAGACTTCATGCTTGGGATGCTTGATCTTCTGGACCATCGCATCCCATTCCCGCAGGTTCGGCGGACCGGTCTCGAGATGGAGCAGGCGCACGATCAGCTCGTCCAGCCCTTCCTTCCGGAACACGATCGGCACTTCATAAATCGTCTCCACATCCTTGGCCGTGATCACCGCGTCTTTTTCGACGTTGCAGAACATCGCGATCTTGGCCTTCAGTTCCGGCGGGAGATACCGGTCGGTCCGGCAGAGGAGGATATGCGGCTGGATACCGATCTCCCGGAGCTTGTTGACGGAATGCTGCGTCGGTTTGGTCTTCAGCTCGCCGGCTGCGCCGATGTAGGGCACCAGCGTGAGGTGGACATAGAGCACGTTCTCGCGGCCCACGTCATACGGCATCTGGCGAATCGCTTCGAGGAAGGGCAGGCTCTCGATGTCGCCGACCGTGCCGCCGATCTCCACGATCGTGACGTCCATCCCTTGGGAGATGCGCATGATGCACTGTTTGATCTCGTCGGTGACGTGGGGCACCACCTGCACGGTCCCGCCCAGATAATCGCCGCGACGCTCTTTGGTGATGACCGAATGGTAGATCCTGCCGGTCGTGTAGTTGTTTTCTTTGGTGAGGGTCAGGGACGTGTACCGTTCATAGTGGCCGAGGTCGAGGTCTGTTTCCGCGCCATCGTCCGTCACGTAAACTTCCCCGTGTTGATAGGGATTCATCGTGCCGGGATCGACGTTGATGTAGGGATCGAGCTTGAGGAACGTGATCTTCAACCCTCGACTCTCGAGCAGGTTGCCGATCGAGGCTGAGGCGAGTCCTTTCCCCAGGGAGGAGACCACTCCGCCTGTGACAAAAATGAACTTGCTCATCGTTGCCCCCATCTTGTCGGATCGTATAATTCTGACACGCATGCCGCCATTATCTGGAAGGGGCTGCCTTCAGCACCCCCAACTCCCGCTTGACGAATTCACACTGCTGGAGCTTCTCCGCCGCCGACTCAACATCTTCCGGCGTATCCACCCGCAAGGAGGCATGTGCGGTTTCCCAGACTCTGATCGCAATGCCGTGCTCCAACGCGCGCAACTGCTCGAGCTTTTCCGCGTCCTCCAACCGTCCGGTGGAAAGAGACGCCAGCTTCAGCAACGTGTCGCGCCGGTACATGTACAGACCGAGGTGGATGTAATGCAACCCTTCGATCGCCCGGCGGCTGGGGTCGTCCCGCACCAAGGGAATCGGTGCGCGTGAGAAGTAGAGAGCGTTGCCAGCCTGGTCCGTGACCACCTTCACCACCGAGGGGTTGTGGACATCCTCCGTCGATTCGATCGTACGCTTCAGCGTCCCCATCTCCACGCCGCTCTTGATGAACGGATCGATCAGATCCGCCAGCAAGTCCGGCTGCAGCGGGATCTCATCTCCTTGGAGATTCACAAAGTAGTCCCCGCCGAACTTGCGCGCCACCCCGGCGACTCGATCGGTGCCTGTCCGATAGTCTCCGGCCATCATCACGGCGCGCCCGCCGAATCCTTCCACCGCCTGTTTGATCCGTTCGTCATCGGTGGCGACCAGGACGTCCGTCACCGCACGACAGGCCGCCGCCTGTTCATACACATGCTGAATCATGGGCTTCCGACCGAGCATGACGAGGGGTTTCCCTGGAAAGCGCGACGACCCATACCGGGCCGGAATCACCACCGTCACGGATGGTACAGCCTTAGTCATTGCCGAGAGCCTCAGAAAGCTGCTGTGCCGACAAGGTTGCGGTGCCCACCATACCGACGACGACACCGGCGGCGTGGTTGGCAAGTACCGCCGCATCTCTCATGGAAGCACCGGTCGACAGCGCGAGGGCCAACGTCCCGACCACGGTATCGCCTGCGCCGGTGACGTCGTAGACCTGGCGAGCTTGTGTGGGAATGTGCCAGGAGACTCCATCGGCCTCGTACAAGCTCATCCCTTTTTCGCCGCGCGTAATGAGCACCGATTGGCATCCCAAGCGCTGTCGAATGATCGCGCCGGCCTCGTTGGTCGCCTGGTCGTCATCGCCGTGAATGCCGGCGGCTTGTGTTGCTTCAAGATGGTTCGGCGTGATGACCGTCGCCCCCTTGTAGTAGCTGAAGTGTTCGACTTTCGGATCGACGATGAGAGGAATATGGCGAACGGCGGCAAGCCGCGTGAGTTCCGACATCAGCGTGGCGCTCACCACTCCCTTGGCATAGTCGGATACCACGAGACAGGACAGCTCCCGTGGCCGCGATTCGACGTAGCGGAGAATCCGCCGTTGCATGGCCGGTTTGAGTTCCGCGCGGCGCTCCACGTCGTACCGCACGATCTGCTGATTATGGGCGATGACGCGGGACTTTCTGGTGGTCGGGCGGTCCTGGTCGATCACCACCCCTCCACGCCCTGAACGGGTCGATCCCAACTCTTTGAGGAGCATCCGGCCGCTTTCGTCGGAACCGATGACGCCGCAGAGGTCCGCCTTCCCCCCCAAGGCCAGAATGTTATTGAAGACGTTCGCGGCGCCGCCGAGCTTCAAGGATTCAGAATCGACGTGGACCACCGGGACCGGGGCTTCCGGCGAGATGCGGCTTACACGGCCCCAGATATAATGGTCGAGGATGAGGTCGCCGATGACGAGGACGGAGGCTTGCGGGAACCGGGAGATGTATTGCCGAAGCCCTTTAGGGGACGCCGTACCCCCGCCCTGAGCCTGGGAGCCCGCTGCCTGGCGCGGTGTTTTACCTATTGAATGGCTTTGCCGAATCGATCCCATCTGACCCACTCCGTCCATTGACCTTGCCCGCTCCACGACCAGTAGATACGGAACGCCTTCCCGCGGATTTTTTCCTCGCGCACGAACCCCCAAAACCGGCTGTCCAGACTTTGGTCGCGATTGTCGCCCATCACGAAATAGGCGCCATCAGGCACTGTCACCGGTCCGAAATTGTCGCGCGGATTGATAGTGCCGTCGATGATCCCCGGGTCGATCCGCTGGGTGAAGGATTTGTCCTCGAGCACGATTCCGTTCACCAACACGGTTTTGTTGCGAAGCTGGACGGTATCGCCGGGAGTCCCCACAATCCGTTTAATGAAATCCTTTTCCTCGTCTTCGGGAAACCGGAACACGATGACGTCTCCGCGCTGCGGCTTGCCGAACTCGATGAGCGCCTGCGAAGCATAGCAATTGACGGGAGGAAAGGTCGCTTGAAACTTGCACTGGCTGGGCCATTGAATGCCGTATGACAACTTGCTGACCAGGATATGATCCCCGATCAACAACGTGGGGATCATCGAACCGGATGGAATCTTGAAGGCCTGGACGACAAACACCCGGATCGCAAAGGCCAGGAGCATTGCCACGACAATGGCTTCCAGATACTCGCGAAAGAGCGATTTCCTGCCAGGCTGTACCACCGCCGACGGTTCGTCGAACACAGCCGGCGCGCCCGCGGCATCCGTCCGCCCCTCCTGGGCCGCGGACGCGAGATCGTCCGATGGGGGGCGATTCGTCTCTCCGCTCATTCCTCACCGACTTTCAAAATGGCGAGGAATGCCTCTTGCGGCACTTCCACGCTCCCCACAGACTTCATGCGCTTCTTTCCTTCCTTCTGTTTCTCGAGGAGCTTGCGTTTCCGCGTAATATCGCCCCCGTAGCATTTCGCCAGGACGTTCTTCTTCATGGCCCCGATCGTCTCACGCGCGATGATCTTGCTCCCGATCGCCGCTTGAATGGCGATCTCGTACATCTGCCGGGGAATGAGCTCTTTCATTTTCTCGGCGAGTTGACGCCCGCGCTGAATGGATCGATCCTTATGGGTGATAAATGACAAGGCATCGACCGCCTCGCCGTTCAATAGAATATCGAGCCTAACGAGATCGGACTCGCGATAGCCGAGCAGCTCATAATCGAGCGAGGCATAGCCCTGCGTGCGCGACTTGAGCTTATCGTAAAAATCGAGAATGACTTCATTGAGCGGCAATTCGTAACTGATCATCACCCGCGTCGGATCGAGAAATTGAATGCTCCGCTGGATCCCGCGGCGCTCCTGACAGAGCTGGAGGATGGCCCCCATGTACCGCTCTGGAGTAATGACCGACGCCAGAATAAACGGCTCCTCAAATGAGTCAATGCTGCTGGGAGGCGGGAGCTGTGAGGGGTTATTCACCTCCAGCACCTCGCCCTTGGTCGTCAACACCCGATAGACGACGGTCGGCGCGGTGGTGAGGAGCGTCAGGTTATATTCACGTTCGAGCCGCTCCTGGATAATTTCCATGTGCAGGAGGCCCAGGAAGCCGCATCGGAACCCGAACCCCAAGGCGAGCGACGTCTCCGGTTCGTAGACGAACGAGGAGTCGTTCAACCGCAGTTTGACCAGCGCATCGCGCAAATCTTCGTACCGGGCCGTGTCGGTGGGATAGAGCCCGCAGAACACCAGCGGCTTCACTTCTTTATACCCAGGGAAGGGCGCGCTCGTCGGCGACAGCGCATCCGTGAGCGTATCGCCGATTTTGACGTCCGCCACTTCTCTCATGTTCGCGCAGAGGTACCCGACCTCGCCGGTCAACAGCTCGGTCTTTTTGCTCCGTTTCGGGGTGAATTGGCCGACTTCCATCACTTCGAACGTCCGGTCGTTCGACATGACTTTGATCTTCATCCCCGGCCGCAGGGCTCCATCCACGACTCTCGTCAGCACAATCACGCCCTGATAATTATCGAACCAGGAGTCGAAGATGAGGGCCTTAAGCGGCGCTTTGGGATCGCCGGACGGCGGCGGAATCCGCGCAATGACCGCCTCCAGCACCTCCGGCACGCCCTTTCCCTCTTTCGCACTGATCAGCAGGGCATCGGTCGCATCCAGCATCAGCACCTCGGAAATCGATTGCTTGGTGCCTTCCAGATCGGCGCTCGCGAGATCGATCTTATTGATGACCGGAATGATCGTGAGGTTATTGGCCATGGCCAGATTCACATTGGCAATCGTCTGAGCCTGCACCCCCTGCGTGGCATCGACGAGCAGGAGCGCGCCTTCGCAGGCTGCCAAGCTGCGCGAGACTTCATACGTAAAGTCGACGTGACCCGGCGTATCGATCAAATGCAAGGCATACGTCTTCCCGTCCTTGGCCTTATAGCGGACCGCGACCGCATGGGCCTTGATCGTGATCCCGCGTTCACGCTCCAAATCCATCGCGTCGAGAATCTGGTCTTTCGATTCTCGGGCCGTGACAGCGCCCGTGACTTCCAGGAACCGGTCAGCGAGGGTTGATTTGCCGTGATCGATATGGGCGATAATAGAGAAATTGCGTATGAGGCTTTGCAAATCCTAACTCATTTTCCAATAAAATCAGTTCATTATAGTTACCGCCCCACAGGTTGTCAAAGCAAGTGCCCCCTCGTATAATCCGCGCCTCGCACTGATGTCTCGTTGACTCCCGCGATCTGTCCCCCGCGCGTGTTTCTCGCGTACTCGTATGACGATGGCCCGGAAAAATCGCACGATCACACTCTCCGATTGGGACCGGACCTACCTCTGGCATCCATTTACACAGATGCAGGAATGGGAACAGGAGCAGCCGCTCATTATCGAGCGGGGAAAAGGGCCCTACTTGATCGATACGGAAGGAAAGAAATACCTCGACGGAACCTCCTCTATCTGGGTGAATCTGCATGGGCATCGCCAGCCGGCCCTTGACCGTGCCATCAAGACACAACTCGACAAGATTGCGCACTCGACCTTCCTGGGCCTTTCCAATCCACCCGCGATTCAGCTCGCGCGAGGCTTGATTCGAATCGCACCGAAAGGCCTGAGGCGGGTATTTTACTCCGACAATGGATCGACTGCGGTCGAAGTGGCGCTCAAGATGGCGGTTCAGTACTGGCAGCAACGACATCCCGAGGTCGGCCCTAAAAATACTTTTCTGCATCTGAAACTCGCCTACCACGGCGATACCATCGGCGCAGTCAGCGTGGGGAACATCGAGCTATTCCATTCGCGATTCAAGCCGCTGCAGTTTCCCACCGTCGAAGCCGACCCGCCCTATTGTTATCGCTGCCCGTTGGGCCTGACCTACCCTTCGTGCCGGATGGATTGCCTCGACCCGATTGAACGGATCCTCAAAGAGCGGCATCGTGAACTGGCCGGCTTCATCATCGAGCCACTCGTACAAGCCGCCGCCGGGATGATCACGGCCCCTCCCGGCTATCTCACACGAGTGCGTGAGCTCTGCACGCGCTACGACGTGCTGCTCATCGCCGATGAAGTAGCCACCGGCTTCGGCCGCACCGGCAAGATGTTCGCCTGCCAGCATGAGGGGATCACGCCGGACTTGATGGCGATCGGCAAAGGCCTGACCGGCGGCTATATGCCGTTGGCCGCCACGTTGACCACCGAGGAGATCTACAAGGGATTTCTCGGAAGATACGAAGACTTCAAGACCTTTTTCCACGGGCACAGCTACACCGGTAATCCGCTCGGCTGCGCCGTGGCCCTCGCCAACCTCGACGTGTTCAAGAAAGAGAAGACGCTCGCTCGACTGCAGCCCAGGATCAAGACGATGAGGCGACTTCTTCAACCACTATGGCAACTGCCCCATGTGGGTGACATCCGGCAGCTGGGGTTCATGGCGGCCATCGAGTTGGTCCAGGATTGCGCCAGACGCAATCCCTATCCCCTCGAAGCTCGAATAGGCCATCGAGTCACACAGGAGGCCAGACGCCAGGGTTTACTGTTACGACCGCTGGGACACATCATGGTACTGATGCCGCCCCTCTCGACCGATGCCTCGACACTCACGCGCATGGTGGCGATTTTGCATCGTGCGATTGCGACCGTCACGGCGTCACCGTAGCAGGATGCTGAAAAAGTCCGCCAGCAGCGTTCTCCACGCCCGTGAAGCGTGAAGCGTATCTCGCAAGAACTCTGTATCCAGGGCTCAACGAGAGACAAGCGACGCTTCACGAACGACGCACAAAGAGGACAGCCTGTTTGAGCATCCTGCGGGGGTGTGCTTCTGTTACGCCGCGCATGCAGATCCGCGAAGTTCTGCTGTACCGAAATGGTTTTCTCGCAGCCTGCTAAGCTCACGTCAGTCTGACGGCTTCTTTCTTGCCAAGCTGAAGTACCGATGCGGCATTGGCCTCTTTGAGAAAAATCTCCAGCTGGCCATTACTATTGATCAAGGCACGAGGCACCTGGGCATCCCCTTCCTGATAGCTCCCGACGAGTCCGTCGATCGTGTGACCGGCAATGCGGATCAACGGGTTGGGTCGCTTCGTGACGGCTCGAATTTCGATCACGTGGTGGGATGTCAGGTTGGAAATAAGATTGCCGAATCGGTCCACGTGGACGATTTCTCCCACCAGCGCCATGGATTCCCATTTCGGCTTCGAGATCGTAAAGGTCTTCCAGTCGTCGATGAGTCGCCCGAAGGACGCAAACGGTTGTTGCCTGGTCAGCCACGCCGCAGCCGGGGCAAAGAGATCGCGGCCGTCGAAGGTGCGGCCTGGCGATGTCAGCCGATAGTCTTCATTCTCAATCTCACGCACTTCCATCTCGCTGTCGTCGGCAAGGATCGGCGTCAAGAGGCCGTTGTCGGGAGCCAGAAAGTAGTAATGCTCGCTTTTTGCGATGAGGGGGCGCCGCGCGCTGCCGACGCCGGGATCGACGACGGCCACATGCACCGTGCTCTTCGGAAAATTTCGATAGCAGGATTTCAGGAGATAGGCGGCGTCTTCAACCGAATAGGGCTGCACGTGATGCGAGAGATCGACGAGAGTGGCCTGGGGATTGATGGTGAGGATCACCCCTTTCATACTCGCCACGAAAGCGTCCCGATCGCCGAAATCGGTCAACAGCGTGATGAGCCCCAGAGGGTGCGGCACGCTACAGCTCCTCGAAGCGAATCTCCACCACCTCGTATTCGACCATCTTGACCGGTGTCTTGACCTCGACGAAATCGCCGACTCGCTTTCCGATGAGCGCCTTGCCGACTGGAGACTGAATCGAGATGCGGTTCACTTTCATATCGGCTTCATCCTGTCCCACCAGCGTGTACTGTCGCTTCGTCTGCGACTCCTGTTCAATCACGAGCACCGTGGCGCCGAACACGATGGTCTCGGAGATTCGCCCGGCCGTCTCAATGATGCGGGCGTCGGCCAGCTTCGACTGCAGTTCCACGATGCGCGACTCGATGAATCCCTGGCGTTCTTTGGCGGCATCGTACTCCGCATTCTCGCTCAAATCGCCATGGGCGCGCGCTTCAGCAATGGCCTCGATATTTTGAGGGCGCTCGACTTTGCGAAGGCGATCGAGTTCTGCTTTGAGCGCCTCGTAACCCTTCTTCGTAATCGGTGTCGGCATGGTATGTGGCGCCCCCTATGAATGGTGGTGATATTCCTGGAGCGACCGAATGGTGAGCTCCTTCTTGAGAATCGCTTCAATGCCCATGACCGCCGCTCGTGCCCCCCGTATGGTCGTATAATAGGCCAGCCCTTTGTTCAGGGCCTCCCGGCGGATCGACAATGAATCGGCATGTGACGAGGCGGTGCGCACGGTGTTCACAACCAAAGCGACCTGTCCGTTTTTAATATGATCCACGACATGAGGGCGACCTTCCTTGACCTTGTACACGGTTTCCGCATTGACCCCATGGTTGCGTAAATACGCCGCCGTTCCACTCGTGGCCTGCACGGTAAAGCCTAACCGCTGGAGCCGCTGCACGACTTCCAGCGCTGCCGGACGATCGCTCTCCTTCACACTGATGAATGCCGTCCCTCCCTTCGGCAACGGCGCGCCCGCTCCTGCTTGGGACTTTGCGAAGGCCCATCCAAAATCCTGATCGATGCCCATGACTTCCCCCGTAGACTTCATCTCCGGACCCAGGAGGACATCCACCCCCGGGAACTTATTAAAGGGAAAGACGGATTCTTTCACGGACAAGTGCGAGGGGGCTGGGGCCTCGGTTAACCCCAGTTCGGGAAGGCTCTTGCCCACCATGGTTTTCATGGCGAGCTTGGCAAGAGGCACACCGATGGCTTTGCTGACAAACGGCACGGTGCGGGAGCCTCGAGGATTGACCTCCAGCACATAGATCGTGTGGTCTTTGATGGCAAATTGCGCATTCATCAGGCCGATCACGCCAAGCTCCAGAGCCAACGCCTTCATTTGTCGACGAATCTCTTCGACCACCTTCTGGTCGAGCGAATAAGGCGGCAACGAACAGGCCGAGTCTCCGGAATGCACCCCGGCTTCTTCGATATGTTCCATGATCCCGGCCACCACGACGTTGGTCCCATCTGAGATGGCATCGGCATCGACTTCGATCGCATCCGAAAGGTACTTGTCGATCAGCACCGGATGTTTCGGCGAGGCTTTCACCGCCGACCCCATATACTCGAGCAAGCCGGATTCGTCGTAGACGATCTGCATGGATCGCCCGCCCAATACGTACGAAGGCCTCACCATGACCGGATAGCTGATCTGCGAGGCGATCCGAAGGGCCTCGTCTACGGAGCGGGCCATGCCACTCTCCGCCTGACGGAGCCCGAGCTTATCCAAGAGATCGCGGAATCGCTCCCGATCTTCCGCGCGATCGATCGCCTCAGGACTCGTGCCTAAAATTCGCACCCCCGCCTTGGACAATGGCAGCGCAAGCTTGAGGGGTGTCTGCCCGCCGAACTGCAACACGACTCCCAACGGCTGTTCGCGCTCCACAATGTTGAGGACGTCCTCCTCGGTCAACGGCTCAAAATAGAGGCGGTCCGAGGTGTCGTAGTCTGTGCTCACCGTTTCGGGGTTGCAATTCACCATGATCGATTCGATACCTTCCTCGCGAAGGGCCATGGCTGCATGACAACAACAGTAGTCGAATTCGATCCCCTGCCCGATACGATTCGGCCCCCCGCCGAGGATGATCACTTTCTTCCGGTCAGTCGGGCGAGCCTCACATTCGCTTCCGTATGTCGAATACAGATAGGGGGTATGGGCTTCAAACTCTGCGGCGCAGGTGTCGACTCGTTTATAGGTCACCCCTCTTCGGCCCTGGCCGGCACGGGTCCGCTGCTTCCGGACCGAGGCGGCGGTGGCCCCGATGAGCTGTGCGATACGATCGTCTGAAAAACCAAGTTCTTTGGCCTCCCACAGAAGCGACTCCTCAAGGGCACCAAGTTTCTTTCCCGCCTGGCCGGCCAGCAGGGCTTCAAATTGCATCAACTCTCGAATCTGCTCCAAAAACCAGGGGTCGATCTTTGTGAGGGCAAACAGGTCGTCATTCGAGAGACCGAGACGCATGCCATCCGCCACGTGCCACAGTCGCTCGGCAATCGGAGTTCGCAGATGCTGGCGGACCCGCTCCATCGCTTGTTCCTGATCGAACCCTTCAGGGATGCCTCGATCCAGTCCCTCCCGCGAGGAGAGGCCGTTCATGTTCAACTCCAACGAACGAATCGCCTTGTGCAAGGACTCTTTGAAGGTCCGCCCTATGGCCATTACTTCGCCTACCGATTTCATCTGCGTCGTGAGCGTGGGATCGGCCCCTCGGAATTTTTGGAAGGCGAAGCGAGGGATTTTCACCACCACATAGTCGATCGTGGGTTCGAAGGAGGCTTTTGTCACACCGGTGATGTCGTTGGTGATTTCATCCAACGTGTAGCCCACGGCAAGCTTCGCGGCAATCTTGGCGATGGGAAACCCGGTCGCTTTCGAGGCGAGTGCGGAACTCCTCGACACGCGTGGATTCATTTCGATGACCACCATGTCGCCGTTCTTGGGATCCAGGCCGAATTGGACGTTCGACCCGCCGGTATCGACGCCGATTTCACGCATGATCCGAACCGCGGCATCCCTCATGCGCTGGTACTCTTTGTCCGAGAGCGTCATGGCCGGCGCGACCGTGATGCTGTCACCCGTGTGCACCCCCATCGGGTCCAGGTTTTCGATGGGACACACGATCACGACATTGTCCTTGAGATCGCGCATGACCTCCAATTCATACTCTTTCCACCCGATGACCGATTCCTCAATCAGAACCTGGCTGACCGGACTCATGGCCAACGCCCAATCGATCAGCTTCTCGAACTCTTCTCGATTGTAGGCGATATTCCCGCCGGTCCCGCCCATGGTGAACGACGGTCGAATGATCGCCGGAAATCCGACCTGTTCAAGGATCTTGATGGCTTCTTCACGGTTATGCGCCGTGCCGCTGGCCGGCACTCGCAACCCGATTCGCTGCATCGCATGCTTGAACGCTTCGCGATCCTCGGCCTTATGAATCGCCTCGGCGGACGCGCCGATCAACTTGACACCGTATTTTTCGAGCGTCCCCCGCTTGACCAATCCCATCGTCGTATTCAACGCAGTCTGTCCTCCCATGGTCGGGAGCAGGGCGTCGGGTCGTTCGCGCTCGATCACTTTCTCGACAACCTCGACCGTGATCGGCTCAACATAGGTCCGATCCGCCAACTCGGGGTCGGTCATGATCGTTGCCGGGTTGCTGTTGATGAGAATCACCCGGTAGCCTTCTTCTTTAAGCGCTTTGCAGGCCTGCGTACCGGAATAGTCGAACTCGCAGGCCTGACCGATCACGATCGGACCGGACCCGATCAGTAGAATGGACTTGATATCAGTTCGCCTTGGCACGGAAACCTCGTTTCAGGGTCAGCTAGCTAGTTTGTGGCATCGGCCCGATCGTCGGCCGGAATGGCGCGGGTGCCGGTCGAACTCCCCCGCCCCCCGGGCCATGATAGTAATGGAGCGCCTCGGGCAGCCAGGCTTCGATCTGATTGATACGTGTCAAATCGGACGGATGGGTGGAAAGAAATTCAGGGACCGCCTGCTGCGACCGAAAACAGAGCTTCCCGATCATCTGTCTCGGACAGCCGCTCATGCGCTCCCAAAAGGGCACGGCTTCACGCGGATCGTACCCGGCCTGCGCCATCAATCGAAGTCCGATGTAGTCGGCTTCTGATTCCTGTTGCCGATTGAAGGGCAACGACACATTGACTCCATACGCCCCCAACAAGCCCTGGATCGCACCGGGATTGACACTTCCGGTTGCCGCCGCGCCCAATGCGCCCAATTGCGCAATTTGGTCCAAAATACTCCGGCTCATGCGCTCCACCCCGTGGCGTTGCAACGCATGCGCGACCTCATGACCCATCACCGTCGCCAGTCCAACATCGTCTTTCGTAGTTTTGAGAATCCCGGTGTAGATGGCGACCTTTCCCCCTGGCAGCGCGAACGCATTGACCGTCTTATCGTCTTGAATGACCGCGAACTCCCACTGATACTCCGGCTTGTTGGCGGCTTCAGCGATTTTTTGTCCCACGCGGTGCACCATCTCATTCACTTCCGCGTTGTCACTGAGCGGCGCGGCCCGCAACACCTCTCGGTATGCGCTCAATCCGAATTGCAGTTCCTTCTCTTCCGAGAAAAAAATCACCTGATCGCGGGCTGTTCCCGGCGCGCGATAACAACCGGACAGGCTGCCGAACAGACTCAGGGCCGTCCCAACCCCAAGGGCCTTACAGAGGCTCATCGCCCCATGGGCGCCCAGAGCCAGCATCCCCCGGCGTCCGATCGGCGTCGCTAACGCACGCTCGATCGAGCGTGCGTCGCGAATGAGACTGTTGTCAGAGATACGTGCCATGTTTTGTATACCCGGCGAACCAATTTCGTTTTCCTGAAACCTACTAGGGCATCCAGAGGTACATGAATTGCGGCGTCCCACCGCGCACCATCGACAGCAGGTCTAAGTTAGCTAAGCCCGCCATGCTCGAACCCGTCCCGAACAGGCGCGAATAGATATTATTCTGATATTCCCCTCGACGCCCATAGGTCACGACTCGCGCCTCCGTCAGACCCGCTTTCTTCTTGGCCATCTCGATCGCGTCATCAAGATACCCGATCTCATCGATTAAGCCTGCCGCCTTCGCCTGATCTCCGGAATAGATCCGTCCATCGGCCAGTTTCTTGATTTGATCAGGCGACAGATTGGGACGCCCCTCCTGCACCACGGCCAGGAACCGGTTATAGAACGAGTCAATCACGCTTTGAAAGATCCCCCGCTCCTCAGCCGTCATGACCCGAAAGGGTGAGCCCATGTCCTTGCGGGGACCGGACGTGATGGCGTTGGCCTCGACACCCACTTTTTCCAGCAATCCCCGCGCGTTGACGGTCAGCATGATGACGCCGATACTGCCCGTCACCGTCGAGGGATGGACAAAAATGCTGTCCGCCGCCATGCCGAGGTAGTAGCCCCCTGATGCCGCCACATCCATCATCGAGGCAATCACGGGAACCTTCCTCTTGGTTTTGAAGTCTCGCAACTCATGATACAGGATGTCTGATGCGGTCACAGTTCCGCCCGGACTGTTGATGCGGACGACCAGGGCTTTGATCTTGTCGTCCTTCGAGGCCCTCGTCAGCTCTTCCTTGAACGTGGCCAACATGTTGGGCTGCGGAATGAGGCCATCTTTATCCTGTGAGCTGATGACCCCCGACAGATCGAGCAGCAGCACTTTTCCCTCGCCCGTGCCGCTGAGCTGCACTTCCTGCACCGGCCCCGATGGCTCGATGAGATTGACCGTGATGCAACCGGATTGCAGACTGACGACTGCGAGGAGGCAGAGCCGACCAATCGTTGCGTAAACCTTATGCATGCCGTTTCTCCATCAACTGAGTGAACTCGGTGAATAAGTAGGCGGAGTCATGGGGCCCGGGAGACGCCTCGGGGTGATACTGCACCGAAAACACCGGACGATCAACACAGGCCAATCCTTCGATCGAATGATCGTTCAGACTCAGATGGGTCACCGCGACTTGACCGAACGCCGTGTCCACCACGGGCGGTCGATCCGGACTCGCGCTGATCGGGCTGGTGACTTGTACCGCGAAATTGTGGTTTTGCGACGTGATCTCGACTTGTCTCGTGCGGAGGTCCATAACCGGATGATTCGCCCCGTGATGACCGAACTTCAACTTATAGGTCTTGAGCCCCAGCGCGAGGCCGAGGATCTGATGCCCTAAACAAATGCCGAAGACCGGATGGCGTCCGATCAATTGCCGCACCGCTTCGATCGCGTACGGCACTCCCTCCGGATCACCCGGACCGTTCGACAGAAAAATCCCATGGGGCTTGAGGGCTTCAACCTGCTTCGCGGTGGCCGAGGCCGGAACGACGGTCACGTCACACCCAACATCCACCAGACTGCGAAGAATGTTCTGTTTCACCCCGAAATCATAGGCGACGACATGCCACCGCCTGGTTGCGCCGACCCGCGGTTGGTCACCGAGCGACGGCGTCCACTCGCCTGATCCTTCAGTCCACTGATAGGACGTCGCACAAGTCACTGCTGCCGCCAGATCGCGGCCAATGATACTCGGAGCCGCTTTTGCCTTCTCCATCACTCGCCGGGTATCCATATCGACATGGGTGATGATTCCCTGCTGTGAACCATGTTCCCGCAGGTGGCGCGTCAGGGCCCGCGTATCCAACCCCTCGATACCCACGATCTTCGCCTCATGCAAATATTCTTGTAACTGCTGTCGGCTGCGCCAGTTGCTGGCCATGTGGCTCGCCTCTTTCACGATGAATCCTTCTGCCCAAATCTGCCGCGACTCGGTATCCTCTGGTGTCATACCGTAGTTGCCGATATGGGGAGCGGTCATCGTGATGATTTGTCCCTTATAGGAAGGATCGGTTAAGACTTCCTGGTAGCCGGTCATCGCCGTGTTAAACACGACTTCCCCCACCGTCTCCCCTTCGTATCCGAGGGCCCGGCCTTCGAAAAATGTGCCATCTGCCAATGCCAACAATGCTTTTTTCACTCGAGCACTCCGTCCCGGCATAGAGACCGTTTAGTCTTGATCCCGATCAGTAGGATTCCCAGTACGAGATTGATCATATAGAGCGACCGAACCGGCATATGCATGCGAAAAAATGCTTCGAAGGCCGCCTTCCTCGCCGCCTCCTCTTTCACCGCAAAAGCCTGAGCTTGAAGCGCCGCGGCATAGGGATGCAGGACCAGAATAATGATTCCGGCGATCACTACCATACCCGCCAACAACATCATCTCTCCCTTTCCGATACGGACTGCCGGATCTCCGTTCCACCAGCGATACCACGATGCGGCGCACAGGACCGCCATCGCCCCGATCACGAAGCGATTGTACCCCTCAAACGCTTGCGTCAGGAAAAGCCCCCCTGAATCCTGCCCGCCGAACGTATTAAAGACCGCTGGTATGACCGCTCCCACGAGGACCAGCAAGCCACCGACCCATACTCCCAGCGCGAGCCATTCCAGAGCCAGGCAACAGACCAGGCCCCAACGGGACGGGCGCCGCACCACGTTATCCCTCCGCCTGGTCGGCCTCGAATACCACCCGGCCCCCGACGATCGTCGTGCGTACCCGCCCCTTTACCTTCCATCCGGCAAACGGGGTATTGCGGCTCTTTGAGCGAAACCTGGCCGGATCGACCTCCCACTGCTCCTGCTGGTCCACGATCGTCACATCGGCATCAGCCCCGACCGCCAACGTGCCCTTGGCCAATCCGAACACCTTCGCCGGGGCTGTACTCAATTTATCGACCGCCGACTCCAATGACAACACTCCCTCGTCAACCAGCGCGAAGGTCAATGAGAGCGCCGTCTCCAGTCCGACGATACCAAACGGCGCTTCAGTAAATCCCAGTTGTTTTTCCTGAGTGGCGTGCGGAGCATGATCCGTGGCGATGACATCGATCGTCCCATCGCGGAGACCGTCCTTGATCGCTTGCACATCCTTCCACGTTCGAAGCGGAGGATTCATCTTGGCATAGGTATTATAGCCTCGGACCACTTCTTCCGTGATGGTAAAGTGATGCGGGCACGCCTCGGCCGTGACGTGAAGCCCCCGTGACTTGGCCTCCCGCACCATCCGCACAGACCCCTCCGTGCTGATATGCGCCAGATGCAACCGGGCCCCCGTCAATTCCGCCAAGGCGACATTACGCGCCACCATCACGTCTTCCGCCGCCGCCGGAATCCCGGGGAGCCCCAACTCGGTCGAGATGGCCCCCTCGTTCATGCAGCCCCCCTCGGCGAGATGGAGATCTTCGCAATGGTCGACCACCGGCACGTCGAAGGCCAATGCATATTCCATCGCTCGCCGCATGACCAGGCTGTTCATCACCGGCTTTCCGTCATCCGAGATCGCGACACAGCCGGCACGCCGCAAGTCGCCGATCTCCGCCAGCTCCTTCCCTTCCGAACCTTTCGTAATCGCGCCGATCGGAAACACATTTGCCAGCCCCGCTGCCCGCGCACGATCGAGCATGAATTCCGTAATCGCTTGGTTGTCATTGACGGGATTCGTATTGGGCATACAACAGACCGAGGTGAAGCCGCCGGCCACCGCCGCCGCCGCGCCGCTCTGGATCGATTCTTTGTATTCGAAGCCCGGCTCCCGGAAATGGACGTGGAGATCGACGAAGCCGGGAAGGACCAATCGACCCGTGGCGTCAATCTTCGTGGCTCCCGCCGGAACCTTGAGGTGAGGCCCCACCGCAACGACTCGACCCTCATCGATCAGCACATCGGCCGCGCCATTGAACCGTCCCGGATCGATCACGTGCCCGCCTGCAATGTGAATAGCCACGATTCAGTTTGCTCCTGACAAGAGATAGAGAATACCCATGCGAACGGCCACGCCGTTCGCGACCTGATCCAAAATCACCGACGACAAACTATCGGCCACCTCCGGAGCAATCTCGACCCCGCGATTGATCGGGCCCGGGTGCATCACAATCGCCCCGGGATCGGCCAACCTCACCCGTTCGGCCGTCAACCCATAGAGCCGCGCGTATTCACGGATGGTCGGAAACAGCGCCTTCCCCTGCCGTTCGAGCTGCAACCGCAACATCATGATGACCTGTACGCCGCGCAACGCCTCGTCGAAATTGTAGTAGATGCGTGCGCCCAGCTTATCCACCCCGCTCGGGATCATGGTCGGCGGCCCTACGACCCGGACCTCCGCCCCCAGCTTCACGAGCGCGTGAATGTTCGAACGCGCCACACGGCTATGCGCGATATCTCCGACGATGGCCACACGAAGCCCCTCGAACGACAATCCACGCTCGCGAATCGTATACAGATCCAAGAGGCCTTGCGTTGGATGCTCATGCCACCCGTCTCCTGCATTGATCACCGAAGACTTGACCCCTCGGGCCAAAGTCTCGGCCGCACCGGCCGAGGGATGGCGCAAGACGATAATATCCGCCTGCATCGCTTCGATATTGCGCGCAGTATCGAGCAACGTTTCCCCTTTGACCACGCTGCTCGACGACGGCGAGAAGTTAATCACGTCTGCGCTCAGCCGTTTCGCCGCCAACTCGAACGAGGTGCGCGTCCTGGTACTCGGCTCAAAGAACAGATTGACCACGGTGCGACCCCGGAGCGCCGGGACCTTTTTGATATCCCGACCCGTCACTTCCTTGAACGAATCAGCTGTCTGCAAGATCAGCTTGATCTCATCCACCGACAATGGGACTAGGCTTAAGAGGTCTTTGCGTTTGAGACTCATCGTTCCCCCCACCTTAGCCCCCATGATTCATGAGCCCTTCTGCTGCAATCGCCCATCCGCTGCTACGACAGGCCTTCGGCCGGCGGGCTCGCCCCTCAAACCCTCACTGTACGGCACGAGTACGCATCGGGTCCTCAGGGCTCCACGCGCCGGTCTCGCAACGCGGCTCAGCGATTTCGCAACGAACCGTCATACATCATGCGGGCTAGGCCTTGAAGATCACCACCCGATCGTCTTCGCCTTCTTCTTCCAAGAGCACCTGAATCTTTTCTTCCCGTGACGTCGGAATATTTTTCCCGATATACGTCGCCTTGATCGGCAACTGACGATGACCTCGGTCGACCAAGACGGCAAGCTGAATTTCTGCCGGTCGTCCCAGATCGATCAACCCATCCATCGCCGCGCGAATGGTTCGCCCCGTAAACAGCACGTCATCGACCAACACAATGATCTTGTCGGAAATATCAAACGGGACCGACGTCTTGCGGAGAATCGGTTGTTCCTTCCGCAACGAGAGGTCGTCCCGATAGAGGGTAATATCCAGCTCACCGATCGGCACCGACGCCGCTTCAATCTCTTGGATACGCCTCACCAGTCGATGGGCCAGATGCACTCCCCCGGTTCGAATCCCAACCAACGCAAGCGCCTGTACGCCCTTATTCCGTTCGAGAATTTCATGGGCAATGCGGGTGACCGCGCGTGCGATGTCTCCCGCATCCATCACCAGCCGTTCTTGGGGCCGATCCTGTTGGGTGGTGCTCATCGTCTTGATTCCACGCATAAAAAAACCCTCTCATCGAGATCCGACGAGAAGGTTGGGGTGTGTCGACAGACACAAACCTGATTGAAACCCATGCGTACTCCTTGCTCACCTCGCAGGATGAGCATTAAAGGTTCCCGCATCTTACTGAGACCGGAGGAATCCTGTCAAGCCGCAAGAGGTCATTCGTGGTTGAATCACCACGCAACTCGTGCGTCTTTTGTCGTTCGGCCAGCTGGACGATCGGATGGAAACTCTCCTCCCTGAAGAGATCACCCGCGCGGCTTGAGTTCTTCTAATGTGAATTGTTTCGGGAGGAGCACCGGAACCACGATGCCGATGGGATCACCCCTCTTGATGGTGGTCGGCTTCGTGAGTTGCAACAGAAAGTTGGCGGTGAAGGCGTCATAGTCCGGGAGCCAGTCGTACATATTCGGCGTGCGTTTATACTCTTGGGTCTTAATCCCCTCCCACACAAAGAACGTCCCTTCTGGGCAGTGATAGAAGTGGTTCGGCACGTCCTTCATCATCAATCCCACCTGCTTGGGATAGTAGAATCGAATGCCGCAGCAGAGTTTGGGATACCCGCTGTTTAAGATCAAATCCACATAGGTTCCTGAAAACGACTTGTAGCCAAGAATCCGCTCTTCCGGCAAGATCGGCGGCGCTTGCCACTTGACCCCATCGGCCGTTCGGCGAATCTTGCAATCCGCCGGAGCCCGAACGAGCCAGCCGTACTGGCCCACTGCTCGCACTGGTCCACAATCGTCGGGGATCACTTTGTAACCCTCGACCGCCACCGTCCGCTGCTCGTTCAGCGACATCCCGGACAACAACGGCCGATGCGGCATGAAGTCGAGCTTGAGTCGCTCCGGCGCGAAGGCAGTCGAATACTCCCGTTCCCAATAGATGACGAACTTGTCGGTCGGCTCCTCGCCGGCAACCTGTTCTGGAATCGGCTCGCTCATTTCGACAACCGTAATCGATCTGGGACACCCGGCGCAAGCACGTTAGCAGGCCGCGGGAAACCGATGTGGTAGGTCTGGAGCAACAGGAGGCGCCTCAGCAGGATGTTCAAAAAGCCCGCCCAGCAAGGCCGCAGCGAGTGAAGCAGGTTGAGGTCTAGGTAAAGGTTGAGCGAAGATTGGACTGGCATCATCTCAGCCTTAGCCCTGAACCTTAACCTTCCGATAACGCCGGCGGGCTGTTTCAGCATCCTGCTAGACTTTCTTCATGTGGAAAAGTGTCAGGCCGGCCCTGAGGCTGGCTTTCGGCAGGATCGTACGATGCATCCGAAACGTGGGGAGTTGCTCGACCGGTTCTTCCCAGCAAACGTGGAGTCCGTGGGACGAGCAGTGGC
>JAGXAR010000155.1 GCA_018971525.1 Nitrospirota bacterium | reverse complement strand
AAGGCCTGCTGCGTGAACGATGGGGCAGGGGTTTCACTCGGGGTAGTTGTACAGCCACCCGTCCCGAACCAAGTGAGCATCGCCAGGGTCCCGACAAACAGGATGCCGGAGGGGTAGCCCCTGATGAGGGATTGGCTCGGTGCATTCGGAGGTGCGCCGCCCGAGTGAGTCAAGTCTGTCATGAGGTGATGTGAGTCATAGTATGACGTTGGATCAAAAACCTCCTTCAAGATAGCTCAAATCGACTGGAAGAATACAAAGATTTCCTCAAGGCCTCGCTCGGATTTCAAAAAAACAAATGATTTTGGCACAGGTCACCGATTCGACTAGAATAGCCATGTGCTGCCCTTCGCCGTGAGCCAACGAGTTCCCCATGCTCGCCATCCGACGCTCGTGATTGCAATCCCAGCGGCCAGCATCCAGTCTCGAGTAGGCAGCGGTCCGATCCCGAGTGTCTCGGCGATTGGCGGGATATGCATGAACAGCGGAAGGCTCACGGCTACGAGGCTCCAGACCATCCAGAAACGCACAGTCCGTGGCCAGGGCACCGAATACCAGGGGCGGTGGCCAGCCCGCTCGGCCCAGATCAGGACCAAGCTGCCCAGGATCAACACTACGATGGCCCCGCTCCGCGCAAAGATCTCTCCGGTTTCGAGGTGCATCCAGTACATCCCGAACACTGCCGCAGTGAGCATCATGCCGGAAAGCAGTGAAGGAAGCGCAAGCTGGAACGGCAGTACCGGAGACTCGGGATCGCGTGGGGGACGTTGCATGAGGTCGGGAGGAGCCGGTTCTCCCTCGAAAATCAGCGCGGATACAGGATGGACGATCATCTCCAGCCACACCAGATGCACCGGCAGGAGCAGAAGCGGGAGGTCAAGTAACGGCACCACGAGCGCGAGACCGAAGATCGGTACATGAAAGGCGATGAGGTAGAGAAAGGCCCGCTGGATGTTCGCAAACACAAGCCGACCTTCCCGGACCGTGGCGACAAGAGAGGCGAAGTTGTCATCCAGCAGCACAAGATCTGCAGACGCCCGTGCCACTTCGGTCGCACGGAGGCCCATACTAATGCCGATGTTGGCCTGCCGCAGAGCCGGTGCGTCATTGATTCCATCTCCCGTCATCGCCACGATACCACCTGCGCGCTTCAGCGCCTCCACAATCGTGGATTTCTGTTCGGGGCGGACTCGGGCGAAGATGCTCGCGTTGGCGACCTGCGCGGAGAATTGGCCCGGGCCGGAGCGCTCGAGTTGCCGTCCCGTCAGGATGCCGTCGGAGGTATGGGCGATGCCTGCCGCATCAGCCACGGCAAGGGCGGTGAGCGCATGGTCGCCCGTGATCAATTTCACGGTAATCCCTGCCGCCTGACACTCCGCGACGGCCGCCGGAACTTCGGGGCGGAGAGGATCTCGAAAGCCGAGGAACCCGCAAAACCGGAGCCCGCACTCCGCTTCCACGCGATTCGTCAGCACGGTGTCTCCGTTGGCCTCAGGGCTCGTAAGCGACCTCATCTCCTCGGCCTGAGCGAGCGTACTGGTCACAACTTTTTCGGCAATCGCGAGCACGCGAATGCCCTGATGGGCAAGGCTCGCATGAGTCGCTTCCACGGCAGACTGTTCCTCAGGGGTGAGTGCGCAATGCTCAACGATCCCTTCGAGAGCGCCCTTCGCCACAATGCGCAAGATCTGGCCCCCATCCGGGAGGGGCTGGGCCCACACGTGGGACATATGTTTGCCAAGTGGATCGAAGGGGTGGTCAGCGACGAGGCGCCACTGGGTATGGATTACTTCTGGCAGAATTCCATGGTCTCGACAATGAGCCACGATCGCCCGCTCTAGCGTATCGCTGGGGTGTGGTTCACAGGCCAGTACTGCGGCCTCGAGCAGGGTCTGCTCTGAGACCCCAAGACTCGATGGAAGATGCAGGTCGAGAGCAAACTGTCCGGTCGTCAGTGTGCCCGTTTTGTCCGTGCAGATGACGGTGGTGGACCCGAGGGTTTCGACGCTCGCCAGCCGCCGGACGAGTACCCCTCGCTGACCAAGACGCCAGGCCCCCAGGCTGAGAAAGAGGGTGAAAACCAGCGGGAATTCTTCAGGGACTGCGGCCATGGCCAGACTGATGGCCGCGAGAAAAGCCTGATAGGTGGACGCGCCCCGGTAGACCGCTACGGCAAAGACCCCTACGACGGCACAGCCAGCCACAGCGCCGATGGTACGCACCATCTTGGCCGTCTTTTTCTGCAACGGTGTCGGCTCAACTGGGGCTTCAGCGACTAGGTGTGCGATGTGCCCGTATTGGGTACGTGCGCCAGTGGTCACGATCTCCCCGTACCCGTGCCCAGCCAGCACAAGGGATCCTGCATAGAAACGACTGGTCTCCGGTCTCTCGCCTTCGGTGATGTCCCCTGACGGCTGCTTCTCCTGCGGGACCGGCTCCCCCGTCAGCGGCGATTCATTCATCGTCAAGTTGGCCGACCAACGCACGACACCGTCCGCGTGGAGCACGTCACCCTCACGGAGGACGAGGACATCGCCGGGAACCAGCTCCTCTGTCGGGACCTCCATCTCATGATTGTCCCGGACCACCCGCGCCCTCGGGGCCACCACCTGGGCCAGTTGTTTCAGTGCCTCGCGGGATCGGGCATGGAGAAACACATCAACCCCTAATACAGGAATCAATGCCAGGAGCAAGATGATGCCGTCGCGAGTCTCCCCTAGTAGCAGGTAGACGGTGGCGGTGGCTCCGAGCATGAGGGCCATGGGATCCGCAAGGATGGCCAACGTGTCCTGAAGCCACGCCCACGGGTCCTCTGGAACAAGGCGATTGGGACCTACTGACACCAATCGCGCGGCCGCTTCAGCGACAGAGAGGCCCGGGAGTGGGAAAGTGGCTGGCGAGGGGGACGACATTATTATAGGTGGTCTCCGGAACCACACCTGTTTAACCTGGAGCGCTCTCTGCGTAACAAGTCGAATGCTCTCCAGGCAGACGCCGGCCTGTGCCACGTGTGTGGTCGCGTGTCGCCAGGCAGGCGAGGGCTATGCTGAAATGCTGGCCTTCGACTGTGCGCTCGAAGTGAAGAGCCTCTCCTTATCGTCTGTACTCTTGGAGCAGGTGAATCAATGGTGATTAGTCCAAGGCTAAGAACCAGAAATATTTTTTTGCGCTTTTGATAGCATATGCCGAGTGGCCTGAGAATTCGAGGCGTATGAAATAGTCTTCCCCTGATTTTGTGTCCCAGCTTTGGGGTGTTGGGTCAATTTTTGCTAGAAGTTGAGGGCACGATGAGGAACAAGACACGCTTCTTTCTTGCTCCGTCGCTGGTATGTTTCGTAGAATCTCTCTCGTCGTATCGGGGGATCGTATGAGTAACAAGATACGGCCCTTCGCGGTCGCGTTCGCATGGTGCGCATTATCGACGGCCTGTGGGGGGCCGGATACTCCCAGCACCGTGGCAGACAAGGCGCAGTCTGCTCCACCAATTCCTGGACGTCAGTCTCGGGTCGAGACCTTGCTCGTGACGGCGAGTCCATCCCCCCCAAATTTCATGCTCTCGGCGCGGATCGCGTATGCTGAGGATCGGTATTCCGTGATTTCGTCCCCCCTCCAGGGGCTGGTGCTGGAAGTCCGAGCGAAATTGGGGCAAGCGGTCACGGCTGGCGAGGTGCTCCTCGTGATCGACAGTCCCGATATTGCCACGGCCTACTCCGACTATGTGAAGGAAATTTCCGAACTCTCGCTGGCCACGCGAAACTATGAGCTGGCGCGCGATTTATACCGTGCCAAGGCGCTGCCAGTAAAGGATCTCAGACAGGCGGAAAATGACCTCAATCGAGAGAAAGCGGAATTTCGACAAGCGAAAGAAAAACTCCTCACGCTCAGAGTGCCAGCGGCCGTGCTGGAGAAACCGTTGGAACAGCAAACCATCGGGTCGCGCTTTGAATTGAAAAGCCCGCTGACCGGCACGGTGGTGGAACGAAACGTCACCCCCGGGCAAAGGGTTGGGGGTGATTCCGCGCAGGTGGTCTTCACGGTCGCCGACCTCGACACCGTGCAAGTGGTCGCGGATGTACATGAACGAGACTTGGGCTTGATCACGCTGGGACAGAGGGCCACGGCCACGGTGGAGTCCTGGCCTGGGCAGTCGTTCCCCGCCGTCATTACCAGAGTAGGCGATATTGTGGATGCTACGACGCGGACGGTCAAAGTACGAGCCATGGTCAAGAACGAAGCCCGCAAGCTCAAACCGGAGATGTTCGCCCAGCTCACGATTCCGCTGGCAAACACGGCCTCGTTCATCGTGATTCCTCAACAGGCAGTGGTGGAAGTGGGTGGGCAACAGCTGGTGTATGTGGAAACCACTCCGGGGCAGTACGAACCGCGGGAGATCAAGGTCAAGAAGGTCAATGCCGACCACGTGCGAGTCCTCGAAGGACTCACCGCTGGGGAACAAATCGTCGCAAGGGGCGCCGTCCTGCACCAGACAGGGGGACACAATTCCTTCATAGACCCTCTGCAGGCTTTGTAGAGAGGAGCGGGGCACTGTCTGTGCTCAGCGCCACCTCACTCAAGCCCACTCCAGCCACAGTTCGGATTTCACGCAAACCATCTGTGCAAACCGTGGCGGGAGTGGGCCTGAGTGAATTCCAACGAGCCTGAGGAGGGTAGCGGCGACGGTTTCTAGACCGCGAGGCGGGCGTCTAGGGCGCTAGCGCAACCCATACGAATTTCAAAGCGGATGAGGGACCCCAGCGACGGTTTGATCGCTTGCCCTCCACCATCTAGTTGATCAGGCCACCTTCACGAACCCTTGGAACGGGATGTCCCATGAACTACTAACACGTTTGCAAACGGCCTCCAATCCCGTTGGGGACACCACGTACCAGGGAGCAGTACTTCTTCAGCAGAATTGAGCGGCGTGAGTTGATCTGGCAGGAGTGGGAGATAGCTGCCTGTTCCGAGGATCCGATAGCCTCTCTGGTTCCCATCTTGAACAGCTTCAAAGCGTAACGGCTTCTCAA
>JAGXAR010000059.1 GCA_018971525.1 Nitrospirota bacterium | reverse complement strand
GGAGCGGGGTGTCTCCCTGCTCGCGCAACGCGCGGCCTCAGAAGGCCCTCGTTGCACGCGCGCATTCGGAGACACCCCACTCCCTAGCCCTGGTTGTGGAGAAATAAGAGAAGAGAAGCTGTGCTCGTCCGACGGCCGCAGTAGAAAACAGTCAGCCCGCCTCCCATGGGATGTGGAGTAAAAGGAAGAGTGCGCGCCCCCGGAAGGGCCTCGATCGACGCGCGCACTTTGAGATGTGGCAGGTTACTCCCCAATTGAAAGGGTGGAAGGAAAGAAATGCTCGGGGGACATGCGCAGGGGAAAACTTCGACGTAGCAGGATTGAATGCATCAATTATCTGGGGCTCGGTGAGTACCACGCGAACTCCTTGGCTGCTTTAAAGGTAGGTAAAAGCGAGGAAAATGAAGATGCAAACGATTAGAGCAGCGCTTAAGTCCGCAGAGTTGGTGGTTCGTGAGTATTTGAAGAAACTGGAATCAGAGAATGCCAAACTTCAGAGGCAGATTGCTAAACTTGAGTGCAACGACATGTCACAGACGAACAAGATTTCTGCTCTCCAAAAGAAGCTAAATGCTTATCTCAAGAAGGGTCATATCACTGTGATTGTTGATAGATCGTGCTCTTCGAACAAGCGCTAAATGCGTATCCAGATCGATCCGTAGTGTCAGGATAGAAACAAGGTGGCAGGAATCGTTTCTTGGTGTCTTGCGTAATTGCGGGGGCGCTAGGTTTTTGGCGCTGAGACGGTGGGGACTTCTTCGACGCGGATAGTGTTGGCCCACTCGGCGACGATGGGGTCTCGTTCTTCCATCGTCATCCCGGCATACTTCATAAACATTTGCGGGCCTTTGCGGCGACGCCAGGTGAGATAGTTGAGGAAGTGCTCCCGGCAGATGCTGTGGGTGCCGGCTGGGGCATAAACTTTCGTTTGGCAGCCTTTGATCAGGCAGGTCAGATCGTGCATTCCATCCTCCGAATAAGACACCCTAGTATGCAGGACGGAGGGGCGGATTTTCAACTGCTTGACGCGATAATAATGTTCCGGTAAGCCATTCATCACGATGCCTCTGTTCCGTCTGCTTTGCCTACTTCTGGTTTCCATCCCGATTGTATCCAGCTGTGTGTCGGCATCACGAGAGGGGCTTCCCCCCCGGAGTCCCTTTGCCGAGACGGCTACCGCTTCGACGAGTCTGCTGCCTCAGGGGATTGCGGTGGGGGATGTGACGAGCCAGTCGGCCTTGCTCTGGTTGCGGACCGATGGACCGATGGTGGTTCAAATCGAGTGGGCCCCGGTGGCGGCCTGGGACCTCGCATCGAAGATGGCGACAGCCGTCGCTCCCGTCGCGCGCACGCCACTGTTCACGACCGGCCCGGAAACAGACTTCACCCTGGCGATTCCCATTGAGGGATTAACGCCGGCCACCCGATACCGATTCTACGTTGTTGTCGGCGCAAAGGGTTCTGAAGGAGCACCGACTGAAGCACGAGCGGCGGCGCGAGGGGAATTTACGACGCTCCCCGATGCGAGGAGTCACGTGCCCGTGACCTTTGTCTGGAGCGGCGATCTGGGTGGCCAGGGGCGCTGCAGGCGCGGCGCTGCCGGATACCCCATCTTCGATGTGATGCGCGCCCAACAGCCCGATTTCTTTCTGTTTCTCGGTGACACGATCTACGGTGACGACCTCTGTTCCTCGCCTCCGAACGAACCGGGCGCTGACTTTCGAGCGACGACCCTGGCCGAGTACCGTGCACGGCATCGCGACCAACGGGGTGCGGAGGCTATGCGGCGGTTTTTGGAGACCACTCCGGTCTATGTCATCTGGGATGACCATGAAGTGCGGAACGACTTTGCCGGCCCCTTCGACAGCCAGATGTCGGCCGGACGTCAGGCTTTGCGCGAGTATTGGCCGATTCCCGTGGGACCTGACGATTCCCATCGGCTCTATCGAACGGTGCGCGCCGGGGCGGATCTCGAACTGTTCATTCTCGATACGCGGCAGTATCGGAGCCGCAATGCTGATCAGGACGGTCCGGCGAAGACGATGTTGGGAGAGAGTCAGCTTCA
Organism: Nitrospirota bacterium; assembly: GCA_018971525.1. GTDB lineage: Bacteria > Nitrospirota > Nitrospiria > Nitrospirales > Nitrospiraceae > Palsa-1315. The sequence continues at coordinate 22,292 of JAGXAR010000059.1, read as the reverse complement.
GTGGTTACTGAACGGACTGACCGAGTCAGCCGCGACGTGGAAAGTGATTGTGTCCAGTGTGCCGTTGTCCATTCCCAAGGGAGGAGTCCCCGGCGTCTCCGGGAACGACGGCTGGGCCGGAGGGCCTGGCATCCCGGGGTTTGAGCGAGAGCGGCAGGTGATTGTCGACCGCATTCTTGGTGCGAGGGTGCAGAATGTGGTGTTCCTGGCCGGCGATGTCCATTATGTGCAAGCGAACGCGTACGATCCGAACGGGGATGGGACTCCCGACTTCCATGAGTTCGTGGCCGGTCCGTTGTCCGCCGCGCCGGGTTGGCAGACGCCGCCCAGTGCGGGATTACGCCCGACCACATTGATCAATGAGGCCGGGTACATGAATTTCGGTCTCGTTCGAGTCACCAAGTCCTCCTTCGACGTCACAATCCTCGACGAGGCCGGAGCCACGCGGTTTTCCCATCATCTATCAGCCAAGTAACCGCCGTCTTCTGCGAAAATCCTCTTGAAATCGGGAAGGGTAGCCAGTTACGGTACACGATTGTTGTGCACGTGTTGAGGCTTGGACGAGGTGCGTGATGCTGTTGCAGCTGATTTCCGTGTTGGGCGCTCTGATGGTGCTGTCGGCCTATGGCCTGATTCAGGGTGGGGTCTGGCGTGAACTGGACGCGGGATACCTTGCGTTGAACATCGTAGGGTCGTTGCTGCTGGGGATTGTCGCGATTGCGGATCAGCGGGTAGGATTCATTTTCTTGGAGTTTGCGTGGGCCGGCCTTGGATTGGTCGGCGTCGCCAGAGCCGTGAAGGTCAGGCGTACTGCGAGTTAACAGGGGTCGGATGAAAGGATACACACATGGCGGGTTTGATGTCGGCGGATGAGATTTTCAAAAAAGTGGAAGACGCGGCTGCGGCCGCAACGGGGCCGGATGAAAAGGCCTTGCAGATCGATTACCCGGCGTTGAAGGAGAAGGTCCGCGCGGCGCTGGGCGATCGGAAGGTGGCGTTGTGCCATATCAACAAATTTCTGCCGGAGGGGTACGAAGATCAGGGCCGGTTCAATCTGGTGCTTTTGACGGCCGGGAACGTGGTGTTCGACATGGTCATCGGCGACTCGTATTTTCGCTACGACGTGGTTTCGGTCGGGCAGCTGGACAAGGTTCAGGTGATCGATGCGATGTGGGACAACAAAGAGAAGCGTCGCGAAGAACCCTTCCTGAGCCTGCGTTTGATGCATGGCGAAGAAGCGCACCTCTTGCTGGCATTGGAAGACGATGAGCGGAAGAGTCTGCTCGCCTTCGCGTCGGCTGTGGCGGCGGCACGGAACCCCGAGAAGTAGCGACCCGCAGGACGCTCAAAAAGACTGTCCAGCGAGGCCGCAGCAAGCGAAGAGGCGAATCATACTTGTGCCGTACGTTGAGCCTCTGAGTGATGCGAGAACGAATCTTGGTGAAAGGCGCGTCTTGGCGCGCCAGGGCTGGGCGGGTGAGAAGGGTGGCTTTTTCAGCGTCCTGCTAGGCGCGACGGTAGAAGGGGAGCGCCTGAACCGTCGCGTCGTACCGCGCCCCGTCGATCTCGACGGTAAGTGCAGTGTTTGGGGTTGAGAAATCCCGCAAGGGGAAGCCGAGGGCGATCACTCCCTTCTGTTGCGGCGACATTGTTGCACTGCTCACCCACCCCACCTCTCGATCGCCGCTATAGAGCTTCGCGCCTTTCGTTGGTAGAGCCGAGCTTTTCACCACCAGCCCAACCAAGTGCCGTCGTACGTTGCCGTAGGTATCCATCCTCGCAACTACTTCCTGCCCGGGATAGCAGCCCTTATTCAAGCTGAACGCTTTGCCTTCAAGGTTCGCTTCCGGCGGAACGATCTCTTCGTTGAGGTCCGGTCCGGCCTTTGGCAGGCCCGCTTCGATGCGGAGAGCCTCACGAGCGTGACCGCCGACGGCCTTGATGCCGTATGTCGCGCCTGCCTCCAAGAGTCGCTCCCAGGCCGTGCTGAGGGCGTCAGCGGGCAGTAGTATCTCCAGATCGTCCTCTCCGGTTTCTTCTGTGCGCAGGACGAATGAGGCCTGGCCTCCGATCTGGGCTGCGATTGCGCTCACTGGCTTGAGGTCGCTCATGTCGACGCCGAAGGCGGCGTTGACGGTCGCGCAGGCCTTGGGCCCGCTGATGAGCAACAATCCCCAGGACTCCGCACAGTTCTCCATCTTTGCTTTGATCCCATAGAGGAGAAACTTTCGGAGCGCCTGGAAGGTGGCATCTCCGACCTCGCCGACATCCTCCACCCACAGGCAGTCGGACAGGGTATAGACTCGAAAGTAGCCGAGCATCTTCCCCTTGTGTGTGAGGAAACTCGAATAGCGTCCCTGGCCTGGCTGGAGGGGGAGGATATCGTTGCTGATCAGGCTCTGCAGCCATTTCACGCGATCGTCACCGGTCACGCGGATCTTGCCCCGGTGTGACAGATCGGAGAGGCCGACTGTCTGACGCACCGCCTGATATTCGGCGACCCACGCACCATAGTGAGCTGGCATCTCCCATCCGGCGACCTCTTCAAAGGTTGCGCGGAGTTTCATATGGTGCTCGTGGAGGCGTGAGTGTTTCATGCGTGATTCCCTGCGACTTCCCCGACCAGGTCTTTCAATCGAGCGGAGAACTCATTGCGCGAGACAATCTTGGTCACGCCCAGCGCTTTGGCCCGGTTAAATGTGTCGACTTCTTCATGATTGGCGAAGGCGAGGATTGGAATGGTCTTCACGCGCGGGTCGGCCTTGAGTGTTTCCAGGGCTTGAAAGGCGTTCAATGTCTCGTCATTCATGTTCAAAATGATCGCGGATGGGATCGTCGCCGAGGCCTTTTCGGCGATGTCCTGTTGCGTCCGAGCCCGTTCGATCCGGTAGCCCTTCGACATCAGGGCGTCGCGGACTTTGGTGTAAAAGAAAATATCTGTCACTCCCACGAGAACGGTTTTCTGGTTTGTCGCGTTTGTTTGGTTCATGTGGTTCGTGTGGTTTCTCTCGCTTCTATGGTTCAAGATGGGAAACAGTACAGTCGAATTAGGAGATCGTGGCGATCAAAACTGCCCGGGTAAACCGGTCAGTTCAATGAACTGATCAAACGTCCCAACGCTTTTTTGGCCAAGGCGTAATCGGGATTGAGGACTAAGGCTTTTTTATAAGAATCGATGGCCTCGGTCCATTGGCCCTTGCGCTCGTAAACCCGACCCAGGTTGAGATGGGGGAAGGCCGGGCTCTCATAGCGTCTCGCCTGTAGGGCTTTCTGAAACCAGGTAATCGCTTCGTCGAGTTCACCCTTTTCGATCAGATAGGCCCCGATGTCATTATAGGGGTTGCCGAATTCCGGGTCCTGCGCGATGGCCTTGTGACATTCCTCGATCGCATCATCGAGCCGTCCCATAAAACTGTAGGTCCAACCGAGGAAGGTATAGGCTTCGGCAGTGGGGTGAGCCTCAATCGATTTCTTGTAGAGCGTCACAGCCTCTTCCAACTCGCCTTTCATTTGGCGTTCGTAGGCCTGCTGGAAAAGCTGCCAGGCTTCACGTTTATCTTCTTCGTGGCCTTCGCCTTGTATGAGAAAGTCTTGGACATCCATGGTGCGGCTTCTGAAAAACGCCTCCAGCTGCGTTCTCGGTCGTTCAATCAACTCGACGTACCCAAAAAGTACGCCTCGTCGATTTCACTCCCTGCGGCCTTGCTGGAGACCTTTTTGAGAAGCCGCAGGAGACGGCTTTGACTATTCGTTCTTCAGCTTCTTCTTGATCAATTCTGCGCCATAGCGTCCTGAGAGCAACATCGAGCCGAACGCTGGGCCCATGCGGGGCGTGCCGTAGACAGCTGCCACCGCCAATCCGATCACGAAACAGTTGGGATAGACCTCGCCGGTCCGGTCCATGATTTCCTGTTCCGATTGCGCAACCCACATGGCACCGTTGCCGGGGATTGGCTTGTGGAGATTCCGCTTGTGCAGGAGTTCCACGACGACGGCGTCGTGGCCTGTCGCATCCACGACGATCTTGCTTTCGAGGGCGATCGGGTCCACGTGGATGATGTCATGGCCGGCCATTTCAGCCGTCGTGCTATTGACCACCACCCCCTCCAGGACCGCGTCGCGTCGCACAATCAGGTCGACGACTCGCGTGAGGTTCATGATCTTGGCGCCGCCCCTGTACGCGGCGGCGATCAGCGCCCCGGTGGCATGCGGCGGATCGACCATGTACATGCCCTCGCATTCCGTGATCTTCTTGCAGGGCACGCCGATCTCTTCGAGGATGTCATTGGCGGGCTCGCAGATCGTGGCTTTGTTCATCAGATAGCCGCCCGACCAAAAGCCGCCGCCAAGGGCGAGGCTCTGTTCGACGATGACCGTGCGGAATCCCATCTCAGCCAGGTCATGGGCGCAGATCAAGCCGGAAGGGCCGGCGCCGACGATGATCACATCGCTCTCGATCAGCTGATCGAACTCTTTGTAGTATTCGCGCGCGATCTGACGCGTGATGTCTCTTTCTCGAAGGGGTGCTGGTTTTGGCTTTGCCATTGGGAACTCCTACCGGTAAATTTCTGCTCCGGTCTTCTTGAACTCTTCCGCCTTTTCTTTCATGCCGATTTGAATCGCCTTCTGTTCATCTACTTGTAATTGCGCGGCATAGTCCCGGACATCCTGCGTAATCTTCATCGAGCAGAAATGCGGCCCGCACATCGAGCAGAAGTGCGAGATTTTCGCGGCATTGTCCGGCAAGGTTTCGTCGTGGAAAAGTTTTGCCGTGTCCGGATCGAGCGAAAGATTGAACTGGTCTTCCCAACGGAACTCGAAGCGGGCTTTGGAGAGTGCGTTGTCTCTGATCTGCGCGCCCGGGTGTCCCTTGGCCAGATCCGCTGCGTGGGCGGCGATCTTATAAGTGATGACGCCGGTCTTTACATCTTCTCGGTCTGGGAGCCCCAGGTGTTCCTTGGGCGTCACATAGCAGAGCATCGCACAGCCAAACCATCCGATCATGGCTGCGCCGATGCCGGAGGTGATGTGGTCGTAGCCCGGCGCGATGTCGGTCGTGAGCGGGCCCAGCGTATAGAAGGGCGCTTCCTGGCAGGCCTTCAGCTGTTTTTCCATGTTGACCTGGATCATGTGCATCGGTACGTGGCCCGGCCCTTCAATCATGACCTGGACGTCGTGGCGCCAGGCAATCTTGGTGAGTTCACCCAATGTGTCCAGTTCGGCGAATTGTGCTTCGTCGTTGGCATCCGCAATGGAGCCGGGGCGCAACCCATCGCCTAAACTGAAGGACACGTCGTAGGCCTTCATGATCTCGCAGATTTCTTCGAAGTGGGTGTAGGTGAAGTTTTCTTCATGATGAGCCAGGCACCACTTCGCATGGATCGCCCCGCCGCGGGACACGATGCCGGTCATGCGTTTGGCTGTCATCGGCACATAGGCGAGGCGCACACCGGCGTGGATGGTGAAGTAATCGACTCCTTGTTCGGCCTGCTCGATCAATGTGTCGCGATAAATCTCCCAGGTCAGGTCTTCGGCCTTGCCTCCGACTTTTTCCAGCGCCTGATAGATCGGCACCGTGCCTATCGGCACTGGTGAATTGCGGATGATCCATTCGCGGGTTTCGTGGATATTCTTGCCGGTGGAAAGGTCCATGACCGTGTCAGCGCCCCAACGAATAGACCAGATCATCTTCTCGACTTCCTCTTCGATGGAGGAGGCGACCGCGGAATTGCCGATGTTGGAGTTGATCTTCACCAGGAAGTTCCGGCCGATGATCATCGGTTCGCTTTCCTGATGGTTGATGTTGGCCGGGATGATCGCGCGGCCACGGGCGACTTCATCGCGGACAAATTCCGGTGTGATGACGGAGGGGATGCTGGCGCCCCACGACTGGCCCGGGTGTTGTGTGACCCCGCCGCCATGCCCATTCCGCGAGGCCAGTTCGCGCGCCACTTCGCAGGACTGGTTCTCCCTGATCGCAATGAACTCCATCTCCGGCGTGACGATGCCTTTTCTGGCGTAGTGGATCTGGGTCACGTTCATGCCTGGTTTTGCCCGCAGCGGCTTGCGAATGTGCTGAAACCGGAGTTCATCCAGCTTGGGATCGGCCGCACGTAGGCGGCCATAATGGGAGGAGATATCCTGGAGCTCGACGACATCGTTTCTGCCGATCACCCAGTTCCGGCGATAGGGGGCCAATCCAGTCCGTGCGTCGATTTTTACGTCCTGGTCTGTATAGGGGCCGGAGGTATCGTAGATCGTGATCGGTTCATTTCGGGTGGGCGTGCCCCCGTTCATCGACTTGGTAGCGGTCAGGCTGATCTCTCTCATCGGGACCCGCACGCCGGCCTGTGCCCCCTGGACATATACTTTGCGCGAGGCGGGGAACGGCGTGGTCGTCAAGGCTGATCCGGCAGACTTCTGTCCGTTACCAGTTGCAGATCCATTGCCGATTGTATGGTCGCTCATGAGGAGATCCTTTCTCCAAGACGTGAACTGTGCTCAGTCGTCAAAAATAAAAAAAGCCGCACCGATAGAAGGGGGTGCGGCAGAGAGACCAACAGTGTTTGGTTGTTCTCGCTTCCCTACGCTGGTATTACCCAGGTCAGGTTCTGAGGGTCGTCCGTTCGGGCGGACTCTCAGCCGTATGGCTCCCCTAGCTTCGAGGAGGAATCGTATCGCCGGACCCCTGCGTTGTCAACGGGGTATTAGGCCTACCGTGGCCGAACCGAGTGGACCATCGAGGGCCTAGGACTTCCTCGCAGCGCCCGGTTCGTTGATTGTCGGGGAGCCCTAACGTAGAATGACGCATTAGGCTATTTCGCCAAGGACACTATGCAGACACTCTCGACACTTCCAAAACCGATCACAGACTACCAGCAACTGCCTGCGGAGGATTTGTTCCGCCGGACGATTGAGGCGAAACGCGTGCTGGGTGATCGGGTCATGATCCTGGGCCATAATTATCAACGGGATGAAGTCATTGAACATGCGGACTTTCGCGGGGATTCCCTCCTGCTTTCGAAACTGGCAGCCGAGCGGTCAGAGCGGCCTTATATCGTCTTTTGCGGCGTTCACTTCATGGCCGAGACCGCCGACATCCTGAGCCGCTCCAAGCAAACCGTGATCCTTCCGGACATGGCGGCAGGCTGCTCCATGGCGGACATGGCAGCCATCGAACAGGTCGATCAATGTTGGGAGACGCTGGGGCGAATCCTCTCGGTGGAAGAGACTGTCATGCCGGCGGTCTATGTGAACTCAGCCGCCGTGCTCAAAGCTTTTTGCGGAGAACATGGCGGGATCACCTGTACATCATCCAACGCAAAGGCTGTGATGGAATGGTCCTGGGCGAGGCGGGAGAAAATCCTCTTCTTTCCGGACGAGCATCTGGGCCGTAATACGGCCAACAAGATGGGCCTGCCGAGAGAAGAGATGATCGTCTGGGACCCCTATCAACCCAACGGGGGCAATACGCGTGAGGCGATCCGGCGCGCGAAGCTCATTCTCTGGAAAGGCCACTGCAGCGTGCACCAGATGTTCCAGCCCGTCCATGTGGACAATTTTCGAAAGCAGTATCCGGGAGGGACGGTGATCGTCCACCCTGAATGTCACGAGGATGTTGTCAATCGGGCAGACCTGTCCGGGTCCACGGAGTTTATTATCCGCACGGTGACGGCGGCGGCGGCCGGGACTGTGTGGGCGGTGGGAACGGAATTGAACCTGGTCAATCGATTGAAGCGCGACCTTACCGACAAGAAGGTCTTCTTCCTCTCCTCTACGGTCTGCCAATGCGCGACGATGTTCCGGATCGATGGGGCCCATCTCTGCTGGGCGATGGAGAACCTTGCCGACGGCCACGTCGTGAACCATATCGTTGTGCCGGAGGATGAGAAGCATTGGGCGAAGATCGCGCTGGACCGCATGATGGCGGTCAGTTAGCTGCGGCCTTGCCGGAAGACGTGTTTGACGATCCTGCATGAACGCTATGGGGTGGTGCCTCGGCGGTCATTCCGGTATATTCCTACCCCTGATTCCAATCACGTTCTGCGATTTTCGAGAGAGACTAGAATTAGGTTATGGACTACAAGGCAACGCTCAATCTCCCCAAGACCGATTTCCCCATGAAGGCGAACCTGCCGCAGCGGGAGCCTGAACTTCTGGCCTCGTGGGAGCAGGAACGGTTGTACGAACAGATTCAAGAGGCAGGGAAAGGCCTGCCGCTGTACGTCTTGCACGACGGGCCGCCCTACGCTAACGGCCGCATTCATATCGGTCACGCGCTAAACAAGATCCTCAAAGACATCATTATCAAATCGAAGACGATGGCTGGCTACCAGGTGCCCTATGTGCCGGGTTGGGATTGCCATGGCCTTCCGATCGAACATCAAGTTCTTAAAGAACTCGGCGACAAGAAAAAGACGCTCGATACCCCGGCTATCCGCAAACTCTGTCGGGAGTATGCGGAGAGGTTTTACACGATTCAACGTGAGGAGTTTCAACGGCTCGGCATCTTGGGCGATTGGCAGCATCCCTATCTCACGATGAACCCCGGCTATGAGGCCACGATCATTCGTGAGTTCGGGAAATTCGTGGAGCGGGGAGGGGTCTATAAGGGACTGAAGCCGGTGCTCTGGTGCACGGCGGACCAAACCGCCCTTGCCGAGGCGGAAGTCGAATACGAAGATCACACCTCTCCCTCGATCTATGTGAAATTCCCCTTGGTCACGTCGCCCACGGTGCTCAGCAAGACGTTCCCCGGCATCTCCTTCCCCGCCGATATCAAGCTGGTCTCCGTTGTCATCTGGACGACCACTCCATGGACCCTCCCGGCCAATCAAGCGGTCTGTCTCCATGGCGATATCGACTACGTCTTTGTCCAGGTCGGTGACGAGGTGCTGATCGTGGCGGAGAAGCTTCTTGAGAGCGTGACGAAGGCCTGCAAGCTCGAAGGAGCTCGCGTGTTCGGGGTGAAGAAGGGGAGAGACGGGTTCGAAGGGCTCGAGACGCAACGGCCCTTGACCACAGGCCTGTCACCCATTCTGCTCGGCGATTTCGTGACTCTCGATCAGGGAACCGGCTGTGTCCATATTGCGCCGGGTCACGGCATGGAAGACTACATCCTCGTCCTCGAGCACAATGCCAAGGCCTCGCCGGGTGAACGGTTGGAGATTCTGGCGCCGGTCGACAACGCCGGGCGGTTTACTGACGTTGTGAAAGAGTTTGCCGGCCAGCATGTGTTGAAGGCGAATCCGAAGATTGTGGAGTTTCTGCAGGCCAACGGACGTTTGCTCGGCCATGGCTCGTTAAATCACTCCTATCCGCACTGTTGGCGCTGCAAGAATCCCGTCATCTTCCGCGCCACCGAACAGTGGTTCGTGTCGATGGAGACCAACGATCTTCGGAAGGAGGCGCTGGCGGAAATCGAACGGGTCCGATGGATTCCGGCCTACGGCCGCGATCGCATCAACGGGATGATCGAGAATCGTCCCGATTGGTGTTTGTCGCGTCAGCGTGTCTGGGGCGTGCCGATTCCCGCTTTCACCTGTATCGGGTGCCGGTCTGTGCTGGCAGATCCGACCGTGATCGAGCACCTTGCGACCTTGATGGAATCCAAAGGGGCCGATGTGTGGTTCGAGCAATCGGCTGCCGGGCTGTTGCCCGAGGGCACGACCTGTTCGAAGTGCGGCGGGACGGCATTCGAGAAGGAACGGGATATTCTCGATGTATGGTTCGAGTCGGGTGTCAGTTACGCAGCCGTCCTAAAACCACGGAAGTGGTGGCCGGCCGATCTTTATCTCGAAGGGTCCGACCAGCATCGGGGCTGGTTCCACAGTGCCTTGCTGGCCGGAGTCGTCACCGATCGTCGCGCGCCCTACAAGGCCGTCCTGACCCATGGTTTTGTCCTCGATGGGCAGGGCAAGAAGATGTCCAAGTCGGCGGGGAACGTCGTCGCGCCGCAGGACGTGATCAAGCAATCAGGCGCAGAAATTCTGCGTCTGTGGGTCTCAGCGCAGGACTATCGTGATGACCTTCGGATTTCTCCTGAAATCCTGACCCATCTCATCGAGGCCTATCGAAAGATTCGGAATACCTGCCGCTTTTTACTGAGCAATCTGTACGACTTCGATCCGGAGAAGGACCGTATCCCCTACGAGCAGTTACCTGAATTGGACCGTTGGGCTCTGCATCGGCTCAGCGAGCTGATCCCTCGAGTCAGGAAATCCTATGACGATTTTGAGTTTCACACGATTTTCCACGCGCTCAACAACTTCTGTTCAGTGGATCTGAGCGCCGTCTACCTCGATATTCTGAAGGATCGTCTGTATACGTTCCGTGCCGATTCGCCCTTGCGTCGCGGATCGCAGACGGTGCTCTTCGAGATCGTCGTCGCCATGACAAAGCTGATGGCTCCGGTGTTGAGCTTTACGGCTGAAGAAATCTGGCGGATTTTGGCCACGCAGCAGGGAAGGCGTCTTGGAGTGAGCAGCGTCCACCTGAGTGCATTCCCAGAGGTTCAGCCTCAATGGCAGGACGCCGCGTTAGCTGAGCGATGGGAGCGGCTGTTGAAATACCGTAGCCAGGTGCAAGGGGTGTTGGAGGAGAGACGCCGGGAGAAGGTCATTGGGTCTTCGCTTGAGGCGCATGTCCATCTTACGATGGATGCAAAGACCGGTATGTGGATAGTGAACGCGTGCAGGGACTTAGAAACGCTGTTCATTGTGTCGGAGGTGACGCAGGAACATTGTTCCGGTGCGATGACCGACTTCGCAATCTCCGTAACCAAGTCGACGTACGCCAAGTGCGAGCGGTGTTGGAACTATCGCAAGACAGTGGGGCAAGATGCCAGCCATCCTACCTTGTGCGACCGTTGCGTGGAGGCGGTGCAGTGATGCGACGGTCCTTTCGCTATCTGCTCCTAGCGTTGCTCGGTGGCACGATCGTGGTGATCGACCAGGTGACGAAACTGTCCATTATGCAGTCGATGCGACTGCATGAGTCCATTCCGATTATTCCCAATCTCTTCAGCCTGACCTACATCCGCAATCCCGGTGCGGCTTTTGGGTTACTGGCCGGCAGCAGCAATGCATTTCGTATGGTGTTCTTCGGGGTCACATCCCTGTTTGCCCTGGTCTTATTGGGAACCATCCTCTTCCGGTTGCCGGAGAAAGATTGGATGGGGCAGATCAGTATTGCCGGGATTCTTGGAGGGGCGATCGGGAACCTGATCGATCGATTACGGTATGGCGAGGTGATCGACTTTCTCGATGTCTATGTGGACTCCTACCATTGGCCGGCCTTCAATGTCGCCGACTCTGCGATCAGCGTGGGGGTCGTCTTCTTGATCGTCCATTTCGCCTTTGAGAAGAAAGACGTGCCGCTCCTGCCTCAAGAGCTTCCGCCTGCTTCCTAGCAGGATGCTGAAAAACGCCGCAAGCTTCGTTCTCGGCTCATCGAAATCCTCAACGTACCCCAAGAGGGTACGCCTCCGGTTTCGACTCGCCTGCGGCCTTGCTGGACGGCCTTTTTGAGCATCCTGCTGGAGCGCTCTTCTGTTGTGCCACACGTGCGGACTATAGAAGTTCTTGCGTGGAGTCATAGGTTTTCTTCATTCTGCTAGACCGAGAGCGTGATGATGAATCCTCCATGCTCGCGGAATTGGCGCTGCTGCTCGGCTGAAAACATCACGAGCGGTTCACTGTGGCAGAACTGGCATTCCTGCATCGTGACCTGTACCTCGCCTTCCCCAAGGCTGGCCAAATGCTGCTTGGCGAGCGTCAGTGCCTTCGCTTCATCGGTTGTCATCACATCGAAATGCAGCAGCCCCGTACTGGCCCTCACCCACGTGTCGAAGACATGCACAGTGTCGGATTGGGAATCAGCCATCGTCAGATCTCCTCCTAGAACCCAAAGATATAGAAGACGGCGATGCCCATCAAGATGCGGTAGTAGGCAAACGGTCGGAGGGTATGGCGCTTCACAAATGTAAGAAAGGCCGCGATCACAATCCAGGCAACAGCGAACGACACGAGCATCCCGATCCCGAGTGCCAGATAGTCGTCTTGCCGGAAGACGTCCCGTGATTTCCACATTTGATAGCATGTCGCCGCGATCAGGGTCGGGAGGGCGAGAAAAAATGAGTACTCCGTCGCGACTTTTCGATCCAATCCTATCAAGAGTCCTCCAATAATTGTGGAACCGGATCGGGACATGCCGGGTAGTAATGAGGCGCACTGGGCCACGCCGATCCAGAACGCCGATGTCAGGCTCACCTGTTCGAGTTGGTGGACCTGTGCCTGGTCACGGCGGGCTTCGACGGCCAGAATAATCAGGCCGCCGACGATGGAGGAGGCAGCCACGGTTTGAGGCGTAAAGAGATGGCTCTTGATCCAGCTATGCGTGAGGAACCCGATCGCGGCGGCTGGTAAGAACGCGAGCCCGAGTCCGATGAGAAACCAGAGATTCCGGTGCGTCGCCCAGGAGGCTCGCAGGACTGCCGACCATGGGGTAGTCCCACGTGTTCGGATCATGGCGGAAACGTCCTGCTGCTCCCGACCGGCTTGTCCGATCATGGACGAGAGCTTGTGTCGCTCATAGGCGATGACGGCCAGGATGGCGCCAAGTTGGATCGAAATCTCGGCGCTGGCAGCGAGGTCTCCCTCGAACCCTAGGACGTGACCGACGAGAATTAAGTGGCCGGTCGATGAGACGGGTAGAAACTCTGTCAGTCCCTCCACGACACCCAAGATCGTGGCGAGACCAGGACCCCATTCATTCATGCCCAGTCTTTCTGAAACAGGTTGCGTTCAGACGGCGAGTCTCGGGCATATTCACAAAGTGGCGACGGTCCGTCAAGCAAGCAGACGAATCGCCGCAGACCCTCACGATGATCGGTGACGGCGGAGGGCCCGCAAATCTGTTGACAAAAGGGGAGGCTTGGCATACACACAACATTATACGTATAGATGTCATACTGCTTTCTCATGCCGACAGGCCTGTCGGGTGACGAGCGGTGGCCGATATCTGTTGCAGATACCACGATCAGTGGGAGGGGAGGTTCGCATGAAGTCAGGGTGGATGGCGGCGGTCGTGATGATCGGCGCAGTCGCAATGGTCGGCTGTGTCAGTCAAAAGAAATATGAAGAGGCAATGGTAGACGTCGATTCGGCTAAGTCCGAATTGGAGCGGACACGTGCGCAGAAGAATGCCTTGGAACAGCAGGTGAAGACGCTCAAGGATCTCAATGTGAAATTCGGGAACGATGCCCAGGTCGCCCAGGACGAGCTTGAGCGCATTCAACATGGGCGCGACAAGGAACGCGGCAGCGTCGAGGGTCGGACCAAGGAACTCGAAGACCGTGTGAAGCAGCTCTCCTTGCAGAATCGGGCTGTGCGTCAGGAATATGAGGATGTGAAGCGGCATAACGAAACCCTCAAGTCCCTGGTTGCGCGCTATCAGAAAGAGTTGAAAGATCAGTCACGGTCCGTGACAGGGGCCCTTGCGCCTTCCGCGTCGTCTATGAGCCCCGCTCCCGCAGGGGCGCCTGTTTTCCCGGCGATGAAGGCTCCTCAGCCCATGCCTTCCTCTATGAACGTCAATAAGGCGTCTGCTGGTGATATGGTGCTCGTACTCGGTCTCTCCAAAGACATGGCGGACCGCATTGTGACGAATCGTCCGTATCGGGTGAAGGGCGAATTGGTGGCCAAGAACGTGGTGCCCAAAGAAACATTTGATATGATCAAGGATCGCATCAGCGTCAGTCCTTGATCGGAGCCATGGTCCGGCGAGTCTGACAGGCCGTCCGCCGATCGGCGGACGGCCTGTGTGTTTTTCCGGAGCCGTATGGAGGCCGTTTCAGCCAGGTGATTCCACTCAGCCTTGTTGTTAGAATGCACTCCAAGTAGGCGAGGGAATTGGAGAACGAGCCGATGCGCCGTGCCATCCTCATAATGAGTGTCCTGGTCGTCGGACTGGCGATTGCCGGCTACGTCTTCTTCAATGGGGAGCGCAAAGCCCCGGTTCGATATCGGAGCGCCGAGGTCGAGCGAGGCTCCGTCATTTCGCTCGTGACCGCGACGGGAACGATCAATCCTGTTGTCTCGGTTCAGGTCGGGACGCAGGTGTCCGGGATGATCAAGACCCTGCATGCCGATTTCAATTCGGTGGTCAAAGCCGGCGATATCGTGGCCGTCATCGACCCCGAACCGTTCAAAGCCCGCCGAGATCAAGCTGCCAGCAATCTTGAAATGTCGAAAGCGAATGTCGCAAGAGCCAAAACCGATCTGGCTCAACGCAAGCGCGAACTGGATCGGGTGAAAACACTGGTGGCGCAGCAGTTCGTCTCTCAGAACGACGTTGACGTCGCGGCGACCAATTTGCAGGCGGCTGAGGCGCAGGTGAACGTGGCAGGGGCGCAGGTGAAACAGGCAGAGGCGGCGCTGAATGCCGCAGAGTTGGACTTGAAGTACACGGTCATTCGCTCGCCGGTGAACGGGATCGTAGTCGCCAGAAACGTGGAGGTCGGTCAAACGATCGCGGCCAGTTTCGCCACTCCGAACCTCTTCTTGATCGCGCTCGATCTGACGAAGATGCAAGTTGACACCAACGTCAGTGAATCAGATATCGGGGGGATCACCGAAGGGAAAGAGGCGACCTTCACGGTCGATGCGTATCCAGGGTATCAATTTGCCGGAACGATCCGTCAGGTCCGTCTTGCACCGATCAATGTACAAAATGTGGTGACCTATAACGTCGTAGTCAACGTCGAGAATCAGGATCTCCGCCTGAAACCCGGAATGACCGCGAACGTCTCTATTGTTGTGGCTCAAAGAGATGCGGTGCTCAAAATCCCGAATGCCGCGTTGCGATTCACACCCCCGACCGCTGGCCAGGCCGATCGCTCCACGCCCGGCGGCAAGCCGACCAAAGGGGAGGGAACAGAGCAGACACCGGGAGCCGGCAGAGGGAGCATGGCACCAAGTCGCACAATTTGGAAAGAAGAACCATCCGGGGAGCTCAAGCCCATTCACGTCCAAACGGGTATTTCTGATGGGTTGGCTACGGAGATCGTATCGGAAGAGTTGTCTGAAGGCGCGCTGGTGATCGTGGGGATCGACCGGCCCAAGGGCGATCGGAGTGGAAGCGATCTGCCTCCAGGGTTTGGAAGCGGAGGACAGCGGGGCTCCTCGCGCAATCGTGGAATGTAGCCACCCGTGAAGCGGATCTCGTCGCACGCGATCCAAGCTCGACAAACTCGACGGGCGAGGGTTCGCGGTCCGAAGTTCGAGGTTTTTGGAACTTCGAACCCGGAACTTGGAACTACGTTTCGCGCCTTTCTCGCATGGCGTGCGTTTCACGCTTCACGTTTCACACTTCACGAGGATCGCCGATGGGTTCGCTGATCGAATGCGAAGATGTGTGGAAAATCTATCGGGTCGGCGATGTGGAAGTTCAAGCCTTGCGTGGCCTGAGCCTCACGATTGAACAGGGTGAGTTCGTCGCAATCATGGGGTCTTCTGGTTCCGGCAAGTCCACCCTGATGAATATTCTAGGCTGCCTCGACCAACCGACGAAGGGGCACTATCGGTTGAACGGGATCGAGGTGGGCAATCTGAAGCCCGATCATTTGGCCGGAATCCGTAATCAGCAGATCGGGTTCGTCTTTCAGAGCTTCAATCTCATTCCCCGAACCAGCGCGCTCGAAAATGCGCAGCTTCCGCTGTTCTATCGAGGGCTCTCGCTCAAGGATCAACGGGCGCAGGCCGCTGCGGCATTAGGGCGGGTGGGGCTGCACGGCAGGGGAGACCATTACCCAACTCAGTTATCCGGTGGGCAGCAACAGCGCGTGGCGATCGCGCGGGCACTGGTCACGTCGCCCTCTTTACTTCTTGCCGACGAGCCGACCGGCAACCTCGATACCCAGTCAAGTCGAGAGATCATGGGAATTTTAGAAGCGCTCAACCGCGATGAGGGGATCACGATCATCCTGGTGACGCATGAGGTGGATGTCGCAGCCTATGCCGCGCGCGAGATCGTGATCAAGGACGGGAAGATCTTAAGCGACCGCGTGACCAAGGGGCGGCCAACGTCCAGCCCAGTCGAGGTCTAGATGTCCGCATTTGTCTGGCTCACGATCATGACGGCGCTGCGTATCCTCAGACGGAATCGGCTGCGTGCCGGTCTCACGATGCTCGGGATTGTCATCGGCGTGGCGGCGGTCATTGCGATGGTGAGCATCGGCGAGGGGGCCAAGCGGGCCGTGCAAGCGCAGATCGCGACGATGGGCACGAACGTCATCATCATCTTTCCAGGGGTGACCTCTGCGAGCGGTGTACGAGGAAGTCAGGGCAGTGCCATAACGCTCACCGTGTCCGACGCTTTGGACCTGAAAAAACGAATCCCGTTGCTGGCCGATACCGGCTGGGCCAGGCGCGATGTCATGCAAATCGTCTATGGGAACCGAAACTGGAACGGACCGATTAACGGCATCTCGCCGAGCTATCTCACCATTCGAGACTGGTCCTTTACGAGTGGAGGTCCCTTCACCCAGACGGACTTGGATAGCGCCGCCCGGGTCGCACTCATCGGCCAAACGATTGTGGAGAATCTGTTTGAGCCGGGTGAAGAGCCGGTGGGTGCGGTGATTCGCATCAAGAACGTGCCGTTCCGTGTCATCGGAGTCCTCGCGCCTAAAGGCCAGTCTGCGCAAGGGTCCGATCAAGACGATGTCATTTTCATCCCCTTCAGCACGGCAGAACGGAAGGTGTTCGGGACTTCATTTATCGGGTCCGTCGGGGCGATGTTCGGCTCGACCGATCAGGTCGAGGATTTGCCGATGGCTGCCGAGCAGATTCGAGGGGTGTTGCGGGCGCGGCACCGGCTTCAGACAGAGCAGAACGACGATTTCACGATCAGGACGCAGGTCGATATCGGGAAGGTGCAAGAAGGCACCAGCGAGACCTTGACGATGATGTTGTTTGCCATCGCTTCCGTGTCCCTGTTGGTCGGCGGGATCGGCATTATGAATATCCTGCTCGTGTCCGTGACGGAACGGACGAGAGAGATCGGGGTCCGCATGGCAGTGGGCGCCAAACGCCGTCACATCGTGATGCAGTTCCTGATCGAGGCCATGACGTTGAGCCTGGTGGGCGGGGCGTTGGGCATCGTCTTCGGGGTAGCAGGGGCCAAGTTGACGACGCTGATTGCCGGGTGGCCGACCATCATCTCCGTCAACGTCATTGTGGTCGCGTTCTTCTTCTCACTCGTGGTCGGTCTGTTCTTTGGATTGTACCCTGCCAACAAGGCTGCTCGGCTGAATCCCATTGAAGCGCTCAGGTACGAATAAGCGCGGATCTTTGAGTGGATATCCTGTGACTCTTCTCCTGCACGAGGAGTGAGCAGGCTTCTGAACTACCATTTCGGCAGAGCAGAACTTCCATGCTGCACGTCCGGGACAAGAGGAAATTGCCCTGCAGGATAGCGGAGTAAGACAGGCTGGACGAGCAAAACGGGCAATACGAGGCGGGAATTCAACCTGTCCACGTCGCGCCTTTCTCGCAGGTCCCGCGCTTCACGCGGCACGGGCTGTGACCACTGGCGGACTTTTTCAGCGTTCCTGCTACGAGCTGGGCGCAGGTGCCAAACACACTTCGATGCGAGGGTTGTCCTTGTCGATGTGTTTATAGAGGTGAGTTTCCACGATGCGGTTGTCGTTGATGCCGAGTCCCTCACAGAGGGCATCCTGCGCGATCTTGAGGCCGCCGTCGACGTCTCGTCGTAGGGCCGAGGTAAAATAGAACCGGACGGACAGGGCGAGCCACTCCGACCGGAGTCGTGCAAGCAGGACAGCCCGGTGAGCGGACTGTGCCAACTTCAGCCACACGAGTTGTCCCACCTGGGCCTTATAGGCACGACCAGCGGAAGAGAGCAATCGTCGGCCGTTCACTGTGGCATATTGATGGTTCACGCTAGGAGGCACAGGGAGGGTCAAGGCTACCGCATGACTCTCGGTCGGTAGGAGTGGTGAAAGGGGTGCAGGCATGCGGGAACTCCGAGCCGTTCTTGGGGCGGTACGGGAGAGGGGGACTTTTTTGTCGGGGTTTCGGTAGGAGGTAATGCGAACGGCACGTGCAGAGGAGGGAAGCCGGGTCTGGCGCCGAAAGGTAGACATGCGCGCCAGCTTACAGGAGATTGAGGATCTTGGACATGTTCTGCTCGTACCGCTCTTCGGATCGGGCGATATAACGACGCCATTCGCTCGGATTCCAGATCTCCATGCGATGGTACAAGCCGACCAGAATGATTTCCTGGTCCTCATCCAATGGAATAAGTTTCCTGAGGCGACTCGGAATCAGGATGCGCCCGGCTTTGTCGAGCTCTGATGTCCCGGCTTCCGAAACGACGAAGTGCATGAACAGTCGGCTCTGGTCTTCATCGAGCGTGGTTTTGGTCCGTTCGAGGACTTTTTCCCATTCTTTCATGGAGTAGATGAGCGTAGATTCCTCGGGACCTTTGAGGAAGACGACGGCCTGTCCCTCCGACTCGACTTGCTCACGGATTGGCGAGGGGACGATAAACCGCCCCTTCTCATCCACTTTGCACAGATATTCACCGGCGAACATCAATGTGTCGTGTCCTTTACGACGTCAGCGAGGTCCTGGTGCGATCGCGAATCCATTGTTCCAGATCCGAACGTACGAAGCGCCATTCTTTTCCAAGCTTGAAGGCGGGAATCTGGCGACTCCGTAGATAACGGTAGAGCGTCCGGTGGTTGATCTTGAGATAGCGGCAGGTCTCCTCCGCCGTCATCAGCTCGCTCTTGGGCTCTTTGGCCATTGAAGAACCTGGTTCGATAGGGATCCATATGCCTCACGAGGCTTCGGATACTGTTGCCAGGGTAGGTAATCTGGAACGATCTGTCAAGTGAAAATACATGACAATGCCTGTCACAGCCTGTCAGTGCCATCCGACTCTATGGAGCCGGTCTCGCTTGACTCCATCGCCTCTGAGAGGTCATCACCGAGGTCTTCACCCATCTCCTTGCCCATTTTCTCCATGAATCGAGCCATGCTCTGGGGATCGTTTTCATTGAGCCCGGCCAGGTTGCCGGGGTCGGCCAAGGCTTCAAGGCGAGCCTCTTCAGATTTCGGTGAGGCAAATCGAGACATGATCCGTTCAACCCGAATGCCTTTGCAATGGGAGCAGACTGCCGGTGCCTGATTGGCCAGGCTCAACACAAGAACTGTACTGTGCCTCTTGCAGTCAAGGCAGCGATATTCGTACAACGGCATTGGTCATATTCCTGTCAGGCTGCGGCAAAACTATTTCGGCGCGTCAGAATTTCGCTGGTCCGTACGTGTGGGACAACGAGAGTACGCCACGCGCAGGGTGCTCAAGAAGGCCGTCCTCTTCGCTCGTCTTTCGTGAAGCGTCGTTCGTCTCTTGTTGTAGACCGAGGTGCAGGATTCTTGCGAGATACGCTTCACGATTCACGGGTATCGAGAACGAAGCTGACGAACTTTCTCAGCATCCTGCTATCGCACTCAGGGGCCGTGCAGCCTGTTCGGCAAAAAGGCGATCCGGCACCAGGCCGGTATCGACAGTCCTGGCCAGCGTCAGGGCAAAGACGGCCCCGGTGCCGGCTTTTCGTAGGGTCTTCGCGCATTCATTCAGCGTGGTGCCGGTGGTAAAGACATCATCTACTAGGAGGATGCGTTTCTCCGTGAGGTCCTGTGGCCGACGGACAGCAAATGCTTTCCGTAGATTTCGTAACCGTGCCTGTCGCGTTAATGTGGTTTGGGGATCGGTGGCGGTGATTCTGACGAGGTTTGTGGCTGAAACCGGGCGCGCCAGGTGACGGCTGAGCTGATCGGCCAGCAGCAAAGATTGGTTAAATTCACGCGCTCGCAAGCGGGTGGGGTGTAAGGGCACAGGGACAATCATGTCGATATCGATCCCGCTTGGCAGGGCGCTTATCATAAGGCGAGCGAGTGGCCGTGCCAGTGTATGCTTGCCTCGATACTTGAACGAGCAGATGGCTTCCCGCAGTGGCGGAAGGTAGGGGAAAAGGGTCCAGGCTCGTTGAAAAGCCGGCGGCCGTTCCTGACAGTGTTGACATTGATGGTCCGGTGTATAGGTCGTGGCCGCTGGCGAGACAAACGGCTGATCGCAGCGGGCACAAGCTGGCTGCCTGAGCGGGCGGATATTTTCCCAGCAAGCGGTACAGAAGAAGGGCACCGGGTCAGTGCCGAGTGAATTGCCACAGGCGATGCACTCCACAGGGAACACAAACCGGAGGGCCTGACGGCACCATCCGCTGAGCCGATCCTGTGTGTCTCCACGTAACATTGCAGGGGAAGCGCTCCAATGAATGTTTGTGTGTGCTTCTTCTAAGAGAATATGCCGGGTCTGTCAAGGTTGTTGCTCTGTAAATGGTTGTGATATACGAAGGCAGCACGATGTTGAAAAGGTCCGCCAGCGCCACAGACCGTGATGCGCGAGCGATGCGCGATGAACGGAAAAGACGGGGCGGGCGAGATGGGCTGGGGCATCGTGCCAGGCATGAGCTGACGTATGACGTTCGAAGTTCCGAAAACCTCGAACCTTCGTTCATCCCCTGTCTTGCGCGGAGATACTGTAGGCTAGGGTATGGATGGAAAAGCAGATCGCCATGGTGACACTCGACCAGGTATCGAAAATTTATGAGCGGGGTGGCGACACCATCACCGGGCTCGATCGGGTCACGGTCGAGGTGGCGACAGGAGATTTCTGTGCGTTTATCGGTCCCAGCGGCTGTGGGAAGAGTACGTTGCTCAACCTGGTTGCCGGATTGGATGCGCCGACCTCGGGGGATATCCTCCTTGGAGGGCGGTCGACCAGCCGATTCACGAGCGACGACTGGACGAGGATCAGGCGGGAAACGGTCGGGATTGTCTTCCAAGCATTCCATTTGATTCCCGGGTTGACGGCAGCGGAGAATGTCGCGTTTCCCTTGTTGCTGCGCGGAGAGCGAGGAGCATCGGTCCAAGCACGCGTCGAGGATGTGCTCGACCTGGTCTCGATGACCGCACGACGACACCATCGTCCAAGCGAGCTCTCGGGCGGGGAGCAGCAGCGTGTGGCGATTGCGCGAGCAATCGTGCATCGGCCCCAGATCATTCTGGCCGACGAGCCGACCGGCAATTTGGATTCCCAGCATGGCGCCGAGATCATCGTCCTCCTTCGGTCGCTTGTTCAGCGCTTTCGCCAAACCATACTGTTGGTCACCCACAGCACCGCGGCCGCAGAGGCCGCCGATTATGTCTGGGCCATGAAGGATGGGCAGCTCGTGATGAGAACGCAGCACGAGCCTGTCACGGCAGGAGCTTGATGGATCTTTCAACCACCATTGCCGGCGTGCGATTTCCCAGTTGTTTCATGAATGCCTCGGGGGCCCTCTGCGTCACGCGTGAAGAACTGCTGGCCCTCGGCCGATCTCGTGCCGGGGCCATCGTCACCAAGTCGATGACGATTGAGCCTCGCGACGGCAATCCGGCACCCCGATACTATGGATTTCCCGGGGGGTCCATCAACTCGATGGGCCTGCCGAATCTCGGTTACAAGGTGTACGCTGCCCTCATTCCTGAATTGAAGACACTCGGAAAGCCAGTCATCGCCAGTGTGGCTGGCCTCTGTGAAGACGATTTCCCGACGATTGCGGCCATGATCAATGCGGCGAAGCCCGACTTGATCGAAGTCAATCTCTCTTGTCCCAACATTCCAGGCAAACCTCAGATCGGATATGACGCCGAAGCCTCCGAGCGACTGCTGAAGCGGGTTCGCAAGGTGATTACGGTTCCGATGGGGGTCAAGTTGCCTCCGTACTTCGATCCGGCCCATCACAAAGTGATGGGAGAGGTGATGGGCCGCTGCGGGGTCGATTTTCTCAACCTGATTAATTCTGTCGGCAACGGCCTCGTCGTCGATCCGGATCGCGAGGTGGTCGTCATCAAGCCCAAAGGTGGGTTCGGCGGACTGGGGGGCACGATCATCAAGCCGGTCGCGTTGGCCAACGTGCGGGCTTTTTGGAAGATCTTCGAAGGGCGAATACCGATTATCGGGACCGGCGGCGTGGTCAACGGCGTGGATGCTTTCGAACATGTGCTCTGTGGCGCGTCGGCCGTGCAGATCGGGACGGTCTTGGTCGAGGAGGGGGTCGACGTCTTCGCCCGACAGGAAACGGAATTGGCGGCACAGTTCAGCAAGAAAGGCTACGCAAGGTTGGAGGACTACCGGGGAAAGCTGAAGGAGTTGTAGGC
>JAGXAR010000154.1 GCA_018971525.1 Nitrospirota bacterium | reverse complement strand
GTGACTCAGCGAAAACTTGTCGTAGCTCTTATTGATCACAATCTTTTTCATGGACCGATCCTTTCATCTCCCTTATCAGGGTTGTCACCGTCGAGATCTTCGTGAACGGGCCTGCATCGGCCCCTCATCATGTGCGATCAGCCCGCGCAGTTCGTCAGGCTACCTTCTTCACAGGGTCTGCGTATGCGCTAGTATAGTTCCCGGACCAATGGGAATAGCGTCGGTTGGCCCAGGTGTTGACTTCGCCATTCTGGGTTGCGCCATAGCGCTTCGCCAGCATGGCAGTGAACGTGCCCAGGTTGCCCTCGACCTCCAGAAGATCCGCATCAGTGATCTTCTCCCACTTCGCTTTAAGGGGCGCCTTAAGTTGGGGCCAAAACGCTTTGAATTGCTCTTGATTCATCTGGCACTCCTTTCTTTGAGTGGTGTAATGACAACCCTCGACACGGAATGCCCGGTGTGTCGCATTGGTTGGACAGGTTGTGCTACGGCCCTCGTCAGAAACAGCTGGAGTGGGCCACAGCACGTGCGGCAACCAACGGGCACTCTGGCGTAGAAGCGGCGGAGACCGGAGAATCAGACGCACGAAAACGTGAAGGGAGTGCTGTGCGAGAGATGGGATAGTCGGCGTGGCTCAATACGTCATCAACCCACTTTACATGGCACGGATGGAGAAGTCAACGCGCCGGAGGCAGGGAAAGGCTGTAAGGACTTGATAGTATGGAGCAATAATTATTATGTCTGTCTGACAGGACGCAGGCAGACGGAGACTTCGCTCCCTTCCTTGCTGTGATTTCTCGTCGAGGCGGCTATCGGTATTCATGCACAGTCGTCATGGGTTCTCTGCCGGGATGATGACTCAATGAAGATCCGCGAAGACGAACCCGTCTCGTGTCACGATCTCACCGGTTTGAATCGACACGGGATGGTGGAACATGGGACCGGCATAGGCGAAGGTGTGAAACTCGCCGCGTTCTCCACAAGGGTCGGCGCTCGCGGGAAGATCCGCCAGCAACGCGTCATCGAACTCGCGTCCCGCGAAGGATGCGGGAATCTGTTTCGGGTCCACGCAGGTCACACGCGCCCGGAGGCCCGCTGAGACCATCTCGCGCGCAAGAAGAGTTGTAGATAAGCCCCAGATCGGAAAGAGCGGCGCCAGACCGGTCCCCGCGAGTTGCGTTTCCCGATACCGACGCACCTCCTCCAGGAAGAGATCGCCGAACGCCATCACGCTCACCCCAGCGGCAAGCGCTCTTCGTATCGCCGTTCCCATGGCCATTTCATATTGTTGATTGCTGCAGGGACTGGGGATGGGCACGGTCCACAGGGGTAATCCCACCGCCTCTGCCTGCGCCTGAAGCAGCGCCACACGCACCGCATGCATGGCGACACGGTCGTGCACTTCATTGATTGTCGTCAGAAGTCCGACGACTTCTACCTCCTGCCGCTGACGCAGCACGTGGAGCGACCAGGCGCTGTCTTTCCCGCTACTCCAACAGAGCATCGCTTTCGGAATGTGGCTCATCTCCCCCCCTCTCATTGTGTCTTCCATCACAGGACCTCATCGGTACGGAGCAGCGTGCCCTGCATCGCAGACTGCGAAATAACTATTTCAGCGCGCGAGAACTTCGATAGTCCGAACGTATGGCCCAACAGGGTAACACTCTTGCAGAATGCTCAAAAAGGCCGTCCAGCAAGGCCGCAGCGAGTGCAGTAAGCTGAGGTTTAGGTCAAGGTTGAGCGAAGATTCGACTTGCTTCATCTCAGCCTTAACCTCAGCCTTAACCTTCCCAAAAATGCTGGCGGGCTTTTTCAGCATCCTGCTAGACATCTGGGATCTGCCAGTCAATCGGAGGTAACCCGGCATCGGCAAGGTCTCGGTTGACGCGCGAGAAGCATCGGCATCCATAAAACTTTCTGACCGATAAGGGCGAGGGATGTGCACAGGCAACCACGGCATGGTGCGATTGTGTGATTAACGTACGCTTCTTCTGGGCTTCACGTCCCCACAGGACGAAGACCACCGGCGTTTGTTTCGCTGCAACCAGTTCGATAATGCGATCGGTGAATCGCTCCCAGCCGCGTCCCTGATGCGAATTGGCTTTGTGCGCCCGGACCGTGAGGACCGTGTTGAGCATGAGGACGCCTTGTCTGGCCCAGGGTTTCAGATAGCCGTTATTGGGGATCTTGCATCCAAGATCTTCATGGAGTTCCCGATAGACGTTTCGCAACGAGAGGGGCAGAGGCCGAATGGTGGGTTGCACGGAGAAACAGAGGCCATGGGCATGACCAGGGGTTGGATATGGATCCTGGCCGACGAGTAGCACGTTGACCTGGTCATACGATGTGGAGGCTAACGCGTTGAAGATGTCCGTGCGGGCCGGCAGGATCGTCTGCCCTCCGGCTCGTTCTTTTTCAAGAAACGCATCGAGTGCCCGATAATAGGGCTTGTGCATCTCTTCCTTGAGCAAGGATCGCCAGCCTGGAGGGATGGGAGGGAGCATGGGGAAACTGATACCACAGAGCCGACTGTAATGCTCCCCCAAAATCTGTCCACCTTCGTTGTGGCACTCCTCTGTTCGATGTCACGCCCGGGGGATTGTGGGCCGTGCGATTTGGTCGGTTCCAGCGCTGGTTAGGCCGCGCCGTTATGGCGAGAGAAAAGTGCGGGCAAGCTTCCTACCAGGCCCCCTGCCGACGAACAAAGCACTCCGATCACCGCTGCAATGACGATCTCGAACGGCCACAGATTATGCGAGGTTGGGTCTTTCGCAGTATCCACGGCGATCCGCGCGAGGATCGGAGCGGGCACGGCAGCACCTACAGCAAGAATCACCGCCAGGAGACGGGCTTTCCCAACTGCGCGGGCGGCAGCGGCTAGCACACCGATCACAAGCAGACCCGTCCCATATAAGGTGTTCGGCAGCGAGACCTTCGCATAGGGGATCTGCCAATAGGGAACACCCACGACGAAGAAGCTAATCACGAATGCGGCGACCAGCCAGTATGCTGCATGGGGCGTTATGCTATTTTTCACGTTTACTTCCTAACGATGCGCCGATCTGTGCCGTGACGATCGATGGCAAAGAGAGGATACCGAACACGATTCCCCCGAGTGGCAGGAGGTTACCCGGTCCTTGGGTTAACAGCATCCAGAAAAACTGACCAATGAGAGGAACGACACCCCATCGCCACGGCCTGCTCGGCTCGAAGTACCCTATTGCTGCAGATATCACACAGACGATCGGCATGCCCACTGAAAAATATAGGCCGGAATCCCAAGCTTCCCTTCTTCCTGAGGTTGCAGACACGAAAGCCCATACCAGCACACCGCAAACTATTGCTCCAAGGTATAGCCAGAAGTCCTTCTTCATGAGCGACCTCTCTTCAGATCTATCTTGCTCTCACACAAAGCCGGCGGGCTGGCAACAAGTCCAGCAGCATCTCGGACGGTCCACTCCACAATGCAACACTAGACCGATATCTTATCGACAGCGAATCGGCAATAAGAATAAGAATCCCGACTACCTTGTTTCTGTGGACCGTGAGGACCCTGTTGGGTCCGATGCCCTGACTGGCCCAGGCTTTCAGATAGCCGCTATTGGGAATCTTGCATCCAAGATCTTCATGGAGTTCCCGATAGACGTTTCGCAACGAGAGGGGCAGAGGCCGAACGGTGGGTTGCACGGAGAAACAGAGGCCCTGGGCATGACCAGGGGTTGGATAGGGATCCTGGCCGACGAGCAGCACATTGGCCTGGTTATACGATGTGGTGGCTAACGCGTTGAAGATGTCCTTGCGGGCCGGCAGGATCGTCGACCCACCGGCTCGTTCCTTTTCAAGACACCCATCGAGCGCGCGATCATAGGGCTTGCGCGTCTCCTCCTTGAGCGAGGATCGCCAGGCGGGAGAAATAGGAGGGAGCATAGGGGGAACCCGTATCCCCGACGACATGGTTACCATCAAACAGGCGATCGACTGCCAAAGTGGTGCTCGGAAGCTCGGCGACTGCGCATAAGATTGAATCAGGCAATAAAAAGCCTGGCGGACTTTCGATCAGCGGGCCTTTTGAAACCCGGCAGAGGTCCAAACGTCTCAGCCTCCCCAGCCCAGGACCAGCAGAGACAGGCCCCTTCCTCGTAGGCTTGCGCGTATCGCCGGCTATTTATCGCAGTATCGTGATGGATGCCGCTGGATAAAACCAACCGACTTTTTTCATAACGATGCAGCGGCAATAAAAAAGCCTGCTGGCTTTCACCAGCAGGCTTTTTTGAAACCCGGCAGCGTCCTACTTTCCCACTGCCTCACAGCAGCAGTATCATCGGCCTTGGAGGGCTTAACTTCCGTGTTCGGTATGGGAACGGGTGTGGCCCCTCCGGTAATGCCACCGGGAACTTCGAATAAGTCTTGAGTGGTCAGCTGATGATTCAAAAGTTCGGAACCTGAAAATAGCTCAGCACTCAGAACTTTTGTCTCACCACTCACAACGCATTCTGTGCGTCGTGTGAAGACCATGTCTATCAGGAGCAAAGATGATGATGTTAAACCGCACGACCGATTAGTACTGGTAAGCTACAGCCCTCACGGGCCTTCCACATCCAGCCTATCAAACTCGTAGTCTACAAGTGGTCTTTAGGGGGCATACACCCCGGGAGAGCTTATCTTGAGGCACGCTTCTCGCTTAGATGCTTTCAGCGATTATCGCTACCGGACATAGCTACCCGGCACTGCCGCTGGCGCGACAACCGGCAAACCAGAGGTCCGTCCTTCACAGTCCTCTCGTACTAGTGAAAGCCCCTCTCAACTCTCCTCCGCCCACAACAGATAGGGACCGAACTGTCTCACGACGTTCTGAACCCAACTCTCGTACCGCTTTAATAGGCGAACAGCCTAACCCTTGGGACCAGCTTCAGCCCCAGGATGCGATGAGTCGACATCGAGGTGCCAAACCTCCCCGTCGATGTGAACTCTTGGGGGAGATCAGCCTGTTATCCCCGGCGTACCTTTTATCCGTTGAGCGATGGCCCTTCCACACAGAACC
>JAGXAR010000153.1 GCA_018971525.1 Nitrospirota bacterium | reverse complement strand
TGGGTGTCCTGACCACGCATCATGAACCTCCTGGAATGGTGACTAAATAGTTTTACCTATCTACCCCAGGAGACAGGAGAACACAACAGTTTTTCCGCAGCCTGCTAGTGGCTAGGATTTCTTCAGTGCAAAAACCAGGAGTCTTCCTGGCTCTGGAAACTCTCGCAAAAAAATAGGCTTTTGCCAGGACATTGTCGCATCCCGGGATGTTCAGCCAAACAAATTCCCATAGTCATTGGCAGGATGGTAGGATGGCGAGGTACACAGCACGTAACCATGGTCATGATTTGAACAGCAGGGAGGAGAGACGTGCGCAAAGCTGACCAACCGTTTTGCTTCACCGGGTCAAGCGAACTGCGAGAGATTCTTGGGAAGGAAGCGGAAGATGAAAAACGGTTGGTGGAATTACTCGAAGAGGTCCCGCTCGGCTCCATCTACTATCATACGCACACCTATTTCTTGCGACACAGTCACGTCGAACAGCTGTATCCAAACGACTTTGCCCAGTGGGTGGCGATGGAAGTTCGTGATCATGTCCTCGCAGAACGTCTTGCAGTGGTCGACCCCTTCGAATTGCAAGGGCTTGAACCACTAAGGGAAGAGCTCATTTCTGTCATCGACGATCATTTGTCACGCACGCCGATTGTGCCGCGGGTGATCTTCGGCAAGACGTTCAATTTCAACCAGTCCAGGATTCTGGAGGTTCCCACCGGTCTTGAGGTGTGGACATTGCAAGAATTCCGTAGTGCCTTATCTGAGGTGGACGTGAGCGCGATCTATTACCATATGTTCGAAGCCCGTTATCGTCTTGGCAGGCAGGAAAGCGACTTTTCAGCCTGGATCGAGGAGAGCTTGGAGATGCCGGAGCTGGCCGCGAAATTTCGCGCCATCAATCCGTATCGGGGGAGTCTTGAGCGTCACAGATCTGCTCTCTTAACAGTCTGCGATGAGTATCTCGTGAAGGGATCTGATTAGCGCGAGTGAGGGCAACTGCTGTGCCTATTGTCGATCCGCTTTGGTTTAAAGACGCCGTGTTTTATGAGCTGCACGTCAAGGCTTTTTTCGACAGCAATGACGATGGGATCGGAGACTTCCGCGGCCTGATCCAGAAGCTCGACTATCTTGAGTGGTTAGGGGTCACCTGCATCTGGCTGTTGCCGTTTTTCCCCTCTCCGTTGAGGGATGATGGCTATGATGTCTCGGACTATCGCAGCGTGTTCCCGGATTACGGCTCCCTCGAAGACCTCCGAACCTTTCTTCAAGAAGCGCATAGACGGGGGATTCGTGTTATCGCGGATCTAGTACTCAACCATACTTCCGATCAGCATGCCTGGTTTCAAGAGGCCCGACAGTCTCCCGGCTCACCCCTGCGCGATTATTACGTGTGGAGCGACAGCGACAAGAAGTATGGGAAGACCCGGATCATTTTTATCGATACAGAACGGTCCAATTGGACCTGGGACCCCGTGGCGGAGCAGTACTACTGGCATCGGTTTTTCAGCCACCAGCCGGACCTCAATTATGACAATCCCGAGCTGCGCAAGGCCATGCTGGAGGTGATGGCCTTTTGGCTTGATCAGGGGCTGGATGGGTTCCGGTGTGATGCCGTGCCGTATTTGATCGAGCGGGAAGGCACGACGTGCGAGAACCTGCCGGAGACGCACGGCTATTTGAAGGATATTCGAAAGTGGATTGACCAGCGCTACCAGGGACGCATCCTGCTGGCGGAAGCGAATCAATGGCCCGCCGACGTCCGTCCCTATTTCGGCGACGGCAATGAATGTCACATGGCGTTTCATTTTCCGTTGATGCCGAGGCTGTTCATGGGCGTTCGAAGCGAGGATTGGCATCCCATCGTCGACATGTTTACACACACACCGGCGATTCCCGAGGAGTGTCAGTGGTGTTTGTTCCTCCGCAACCACGATGAACTGACCTTAGAGATGTGTTCCGGCGAGGAACGGGACTACATGTACTATGCCTATGCTCGGGATCCCCAGATGCGGCGCAACGTCGGCATCGCACGCCGTCTCGCTCCCTTGCTGGAGAATGACCGGCGCAAGATCGAGCTCCTGAATAGCCTCGTATTCACCCTGCCGGGCAGTCCCATCATTTATTATGGGGACGAGATCGGAATGGGGGATAACGTGCATTTGGGGGACCGTAACGGCGTGCGCACACCCATGCAGTGGAGCGCCGACCGGAACTCGGGATTTTCAAAGGGCGACCCCTCGAAACTCTATCTCCCCGTGATCACCGATTCCATCTACGGCTACCAAGTGACGAATGTGGAAGCCCAGGTCAAAACGCCTTATTCCCTGGTGCATTGGATGAGACGAATGATCGCCATCCGCAAAAAGTACCTGGCCTTCGGACGGGGTACGATCGAGTTTCTCCGACCGCGAAACGACAAGGTGCTCGTCTACCTCCGGCAGTACCGGGATGACACGCTGCTTTTGGTCCATAACCTGGGCGGGTCTGCTCAAGCGGTGGAGCTGGATCTCGGAAAGTTCGCCGGTGCGACGCCGATCGAATTATTCGGCGAGACGCGGTTTCCACCGATCGGTGATAGACCATACATGCTAAGCCTTGCGCCGTATGGGTATTACTGGTTCATGCTGCGTCAGGGGCCTCGCGAGGAAACCTCCTACGGAATCGAGGGAAGCGTGATTTAACGTGTTCCCTTTTATTTGGAGCGGAGTGAAAGACATGCGACTGGAGTTGGACGACTATCGGGACAGCGCGACGAAGGGGACGGTCGATTTTCTGTATCGGCTGAGCGATCTGGTCAAGGGACGAAGTTTCTTACACGTGAACGCCGTACGGTACGGCGGCGGCATGGCGGAGGTTTTACGCCGTCTTGTACCGATGATGACGTCGTTGGGAGTCGAGGCCCGCTGGGAAGTCCTCGCTGGCGATCAGGAATTTTTTGACGTCACCAAGCGGATCGGCAACGCGCTGCAAGGCCAGGAACAGGTGTTTTCCGAACAGATGTCCCAAGTCTATCTCAAGATCAATCACCAGAACGCCCAAGTCCTCAATCTTGATGCCGACCTCGTCATGGTCCATGACCTCGAGCCTGCCGCGCTG
Organism: Nitrospirota bacterium; assembly: GCA_018971525.1. Lineage (GTDB taxonomy): Bacteria > Nitrospirota > Nitrospiria > Nitrospirales > Nitrospiraceae > Palsa-1315. Next base: position 1,982 of record JAGXAR010000153.1, on the reverse strand, counting down.
ATCGAGCACCGTAAAGGAGGGAAATGGATCTGGCGCTGCTACCTGGATCTTTCGCAGCCTCAGCGCCGTGCCTGGAGTTTCCTCCGCCATTTTGTCGTCCGCTATGACGCAGCCATTTTTTCCGTCACCGGGTTCGCCCAACGGCTTCCGATTCCCAAGTTCTTGATCTACCCATCGATCGATCCGTTAAGCGCAAAAAACCGGGAGTTGCCGCGAGCAGAAGTGAACCAGATGCTGGATCGCCTGGGGATTCCGAGGGACAAGCCGATTCTGTTACAGGTGGCGCGCTTCGATCGGTTTAAGGATCCGGTCGGGACGATCGCGGCCTACCGGATGGTCAAGAAACACTACGATTGCCGCCTGATCCTGGCCGGCGGAGGAGTGGCCAACGATCCGGAAGGAGAAGCGGTGCTGGCCGATGTCAAAACCGCCGCGGGGCCCGACTCCGATATCCATGTGCTGCAGTTGCCGCCCGAAGCAGATAGGGAAATCAATGCCCTTCAGCGAGCCGCTACCATTGTCCTTCAGAAGTCCATTAAGGAGGGATTCGGCCTGGCGGTCTCGGAGGCGATGTGGAAAGGCAAGCCGGTCGTCGGCGGAACTGCAGGCGGGATCGCTGATCAGATCATCGATGGCGTGACCGGCTATACCGTGCATTCTATAGAAGGAGCGGCATTCAGGGTCAGGCATCTTCTGAACAATCCCGGGTTAATTCAGCGCATGGGCGGCGCCGCTCGAGAGCATGTGAGACGAAACTTTCTGATCACGCGACACCTGAGTGATTACTTGACACTCTTGAAGATGTTCACGCACTGATGGCGAGGCGCCGATTGCCTGATCTACAACATTACCGCCGCGGGTAACGGGTTGCCATGACGATGAACAAGACGGTTTGGTCCCAGGTTCGCCAGCAAGTAGGAGATATCGGGAAGATCGAAGTGCTGGTGGGAATCCCCACTTTCAATAACGCCGAGACGGTGGGGCCAGTGCTGAAAGCCGTCAAGGCAGGCATAAACAAGGTGTGCCCCGACGCCTCTGTATTGGTGGTGAACGCGGACGCCGGCTCACAGGACGGCACACCGGAATCCATAAAAGAGGCTGTGGGGCCTGATGCTCCGACTGCGTTTGTACAACACTTGGAAGGGGGTTTGCTCTCAGGGCCCATCTCACTGCAGGCGCTCTCTGAGTCGGGGGTGCCAGGTCGCGATCATGCATTTCGAGCGTTCTTTACGATCGCGGAAGAGCTGCAGGCAAAAGCCTGCGTCGTTGTCGATGCCAACCTCCGGTCCCTGACTTCCGACTGGATGGACGTCTTACTTCAGCCGGTTATTGAGAAGGGTGTGGACTATGTCGCCCCCCTCTTTCGACGGGCGAGATATGAAGGCACCCTGACGAATTGCATCATCTATCCGCTCAGTCGGGCCCTCTACGGCAAACAGATGCGTTATCAGAGCGGCGGGGGCTATGGATTCTCCGGAAAACTTGCGAGCCTGTACTTGATGAAGGATGTCTGGGAGGGAGAGGGAGCGTGGTATGGGATCGATAGCTGGTTGACAACCGTTGCCGTGGCCGAAGGATGTGAAGTCTCCCAAGGATTTTTGGGAACCAGGGTTCAGGATGTCAAGCGTACCGGAATCGAATTATCGGTGGTGCTCGCCCAAGCGGTCGGGGCATTGTTCCATCTGATGGAAGCGTATCAGGACGTGTGGGAAGGCAGAAAGGGGTCGAGTCAGGTCCCGCAATTTGGCGCTCCTTATGAGCCGGGACCTGTGGGCGGCGCTGTCAACGTTGAACGGATGGTGAGAGGATTCCAACAGGGGTTACGAGATCTTCTCCCCATCTGGGAGATCATTCTGGCTCCTGAAACATTGGCCGGAATCCTCTCCTTGGGCCTGCTCGAGGCGGAAGAGTTCCGCTTTCCTGAGGCGCTATGGGTCCAGACTATCTATGATTTTGCCTTGGCCTATCACGAGAAGGCGCTC
>JAGXAR010000152.1 GCA_018971525.1 Nitrospirota bacterium | reverse complement strand
AATCCCAGTACGCGAATGGTCCGATTACAGAGGGGGCAATGTCCATCATAGAGGACCTGTATCCGGCCGTAGCCGGCCTCAAGTCGCCGCGCGATCGCCTTCCGAATCCCTGTGAGATCGAAAAAGAGGAGTTGCAAGAGCATGAGATCAAAAAACAGGATCTTTTGTAATAACAACACCCCAGTATGAAACATGATCGTCAGGGGAGGAAAAATCTTGCGGGCAGTATTGGAGAACAGAACCATAATCCATAATGACTCAAACACAAGAACGAAAGCGCCTGCCAGCGCAATCACCGCATCAGGAACCTGAGTGAGATGCAGGGACAAAGACCAACTGAATTCCCTCGGTACTAAAGTGTCTTCGTACCAAGTTGCTCGCAGACCAGACGGATCCCACCAGGTCAGCCCACCATCGCGCAGCTTACATAATCCGGTCTCCCAATAGGTCACCGCAATGGCAACCCAGCAGGCATACCGAGACCAACCATAGACGGGCGCAGCACGCCCTGAGTCCGGAACAGGCTGTCCTCTAAGCACTCTCCATAAGCGGTCCACCGACCATCCGTCCCTGCAAGGCGTGAAGGCTAGGATTGTGATCAAATAGAGCGGCAGCCATCCCTGGTGCCAGTTGAAGCTGTAGTCGCGTAAGATGCCGCCCAATAAGAAGAAGCAGATTGCTCCGAGTGGAATCACAAGCCGCGTCCCATAACCGACCATTCCTAAGAACAAAAGCAACTCCGTTAGGAGCTGCAACGCGTGCAGCCCTGTCTCACTTGCAACCAGCCTGTCGAAACCGAAAGGAAGGGCGTACAATAATGCCATTACTCCTGCCGGATGGCGCGTCTCGGCAGGAAGCCATGCGATACTCGGAAGATCTTCCAGGAGGGTGAAAAGCAGAAGTATCCCGCATATCCACACTCGCATCGCACCCAGTACTCCGGGCGTCGCCTCGCCTACGAACTTGCGAAAGAATGTGGGGCTGCTCGTCACCATGAACAATGCAAGACCCAGCAGTCCGAATTCTATGGCCGTGACGGTAATCTGCCCTGCAAGCTGTTCCCAATCCCGCAGGTACTCTTCCACCGGATGGGCTGCACGCGCCGTCATGAGACTGTTTAAAACCGGGAGACTCTCCCCGCGATATATGCTCTCGATCACCGGAGGCATAGCCAGCTTTGCAAACACGATCCACAGACCGAGTAAGGCGCAAAGAAGGACTAACAGAAAGCGGATGCGTTTAATCCCCATGAATAAATCACCGTCGGGGTTCATCAGTCCAACCCTCCTTTTGTTGTCGGCCTCCGCAAGAGCTTGAGTCAGCGTTGTGAGGAAATGAGAGCTTAGTATTCTTCACTCGTATTCTCTCTTCTATAACCTCGTATGCGTTTTCACCCCTGAACCTCATTGCTGCCTCATTGACCACAAAGTGCCAAGAGTCACTGGTAAACGGATCCAACCGATGGGATCGCCAAGGTCTTCGCAAGTCTGCACATGTAGCTCAAATGACATCGGCGAACGTCCGCTCCATTCGTTTGAAAAATATCACTCCACCTACTAAAAGCAGAAGAACCACGACCACGCTCACCAGCATGAGCGCGAAATCTGGGTTCTCTTTGCCCAGCAGACCCCACCGAAAGCCCTCGATCACACCGACCATAGGGTTCAAGCTATAGACCAAACGCCAGGATTCCGGGACCAAACTAACCGGGTACACGACCGGCGAGGCGAACATCCAGAACTGAGTCAAGAAAGGAATCGTGACGCCCACGTCCCGGTATCTCGCATTGAGGGGCCCGAGCCAAAGCCCTATCGCCAGCGCGGTGATCATGGCCAAGAGAAAAAATAGTGGCAAAGCCAATACGCCCCAGGTTGGCGCGATTCCGAACCAGGCGATCAGCCCGAGCAGAACCAAGAAGGCGCACAAGAAATCCACGGACGGCGATATCACATCCGCTAGAGGAATAATCAACCGAGGGAAGTAGACCTTGGTGATCAAGTTGGCATTACTTACGAGGCCGTTCCCGCAGCGAGAGAGGGCCTGGCTGAAGTAGGTCCAGGGTAACAGGGCCGTATAGACAAAGACAGCGTAGGGCAAGCCATCCGAAGGGATTTTAGCTAAATTCCCAAAGACCAGGGTGAAGACCGCCATAGATATCGCGGGCTGGAAGATGGCCCATCCAGCGCCGATGAAAGTTTGCTTATAGCGCACTTTGACATCCCGCCAAACGAAAAAGTAGAGTAGCTCACGATATTCCCAGAGTGCTGCAACGTCAAGGCTATCAAGTCCACTTTTGGGCTGAATCACGCATGTGGGTAGCGGCATCTCACTATTTTTCGCAGTCCACTCACTGCCAGCCTTCGTTCGGCTCAGAGTCATTCCAAAGATCCTTCCTTAGGTTCTCCACGCGTGATCACGAGTGTCTGTACGTCCTTCAATCCACTCATAAGACAGGTGTCCGGGACAACGCCGATATTGTCCTCTCACCTGAGTCCGCTCGGGCCATTCCAACTTGTCGCATATTTACTATATTGATTGCCGAGATCTACGACGATTTTTGCCTGGCAGGAGAGAGCTTTGAGAAGAAGAATGGCTCGCTTGTAGCCAGGAAGCTCCCTTTCAAAAACAGCTTCGATCCCGCCGAGTGGACCATCCTTAATGGGCGCCACTTCGCCTACGGCAGCGTCAGCTGATCGGGCCCCTTGCCCACGATCATCAAACGGATGCGCGCCGGGCTTCCCGCTCAGGCGCCCCTCACCCGGGCGCTGTCCCCGGCGCTTGAGCGCTCGCAGGCTGCCCTCTCGGTCGAACCGCCTTCACGTACTGACCGCCCGGAGGCTCGCCCCGAATGTGCGCGCGGCGTCGGTCTGCGACATCCCGCCGCGGGCCGCCTGCACCACTTGCCGACGCAACAGGTGCAACGCCGACGACTCCAATGTCCTGGCATCGCTTCGCGTGCGTATGCCAGCAGGCTAATACGCTACGCACTATTTAGCGAACTGATCAGTATGTCCTGATTGAACAGTTGAGATCCTTAAATCCCTAGTCGCATGCTCTCAATGTGATCTTCTAGTGCCAGAGGCTTTGCCTGGCTCCACTCCATTTCGGCCCTAGCGCAGGCTTGGCTCACTGGTTCAAGGGCTTCTCGAATTGAGGTAAAGGAAAAATCCTCAAGGAGAGAACGTAGTCGGTCTTCGGTCTTGTGGAGGTTGATGTAATGCCTAAACATAGATAGATATGAACCTTGCATCTTGGGCTGATTAGGATCCAACTCCCAAGGGTGCAGGTACATCACCAACGGGTGTCCCGCTCTCTCTATCCTCTTCAATAGTTGCCGCAATATGGGATAGGGAAATAAGCGGAAATATCCCCCTCCTGCAACTGGAAGTCGAATCCCGAGAATACTGGTTGTCGATGGAGGGACCTCCCATATGCAACCTGACTCGCCACGAAGGAGATGAATCGTGGGGGTGGCATCGGGCATGCCATATCGATCATGCAGCACTGGAAAGATACTCGAGTCATACAGATATCCTTCCTCAATGAGAAGGGGAATGGCCCACTTCGTATCCTTGGTAATTGAAAAGCTTGGCGCACGGTAGCCATACACTCGTTTGCCGCAAATATCTTCAAGTATCCCCTTGGCTTTCCGCACATCATCGCGAAACATTCCCGGAGTCTGATCCGTGATCAATTCGTGTCCATAGCCATGCGACGCCACCTCATGCCCCTGCGCCGCAATGCTTCGAACAATTTCCGGGCATCGTTCTGCCACCCAACCCAATACAAAAAATGTGGCTTTCGTATTATGCTGGGCCAGCAGTTCTATAAGCTTTCTCGTATTGTTCTCGACCCGGCTTTCATACTTGTCCCATTGCTGCCGTCTGGCTTTAGACCAGAATGCCGAAACCTGGAAGTGCTCTTCCACATCGAACGAGAGACAGTGAATGGAACTTGTGCGAGCGATCGTCATCGGGCACCCTCACCACACAGGATTACCCGAATCGTTTCCACCAAAATCCGCAAATCCAACCGGACCGATAAGTTCTTTACATAGTAAAGATCGTACTGCAGCTTCACATGCGAATCCTCTGTCGAAGCCCCGTAACGAAACTGAGTTTGTGCCCAGCCCGTTATCCCAGGCCTGACGGCATGCCGAAGGTCGTAAAACGGGATGACGCCTCTGAGTTCTTGGACAAACACTGGACGTTCTGGACGAGGACCAACCAAGCTCATTTCTCCTCGTATCACATTAATGAGCTGTGGGATTTCATCGAGCCGCCATCTTCGCAAATACCAACCTACACGCGAGATGCGAGGATCTTTTTCAGACGTCCACCTGGCCCCCCCCTTTTCGGCGTCAGTGAACATCGAGCGAACTTTCCAAATCATGTATGGCTGGGCACGAAGTCCAACACGCACCTGCTTATAGAACACGGGCCCAGGCGAATCTAGCTTGATGAGAATTCCAATCACCGCCATGAGAGGCAGTGCAACAACAAACCCTATGAGAGAGATACCAAGATCCATAGAACGCTTGATCGCCCTAACAACAATCCCCTGTTTGAACTCTCTTGAAAATATGATCGCGCTTGGCTTCAAGTCGTCGATGGGTAGACGTCCAGATTCTTCTTCATATAGATGGTGTCCATCCCAGATATCGATACCCTTCCCCTTCAAATCAAGTAACGTTTGAAGGGGCAACACCGTACGCCGGTCCTCCAAGCATACCGCGATGGTATCAACCCGCTCTCGCTCAACAACGGAGAGAAGTTGACTAATGGTCCCCACAATCTTTGTTCCGACCACCTCATCTCCCACGTGTTCATCGTCCTTGGCGACGAGGCCTACAAGATCCGTAAACATCTTGCTGCGGGAAAGAAGCACCTGAGACAGCCCCTGAGCCAGGGAGCCAACCCCCAAGATCAAAATGCGTCTTCGCAAGCCCGGCATGCGAAAGATCGCCTTGGGAGCATGATCGATCGTAAATGGTAATGTGCTGATAGGCTGAGACCTATCGGAGTTGTTTATGGTGAGGCTCATAAACCCTGTTGCTATACGTATAATATGAGTACGGAGCATCCTTCGCTTCAACACCATTGAGAATCACGGCCACGGCTCTTTCTTGCCCGATCATCTTGATTGCGCTAGCTACAGCATCGCGGG
>JAGXAR010000058.1 GCA_018971525.1 Nitrospirota bacterium | reverse complement strand
GATCTCGAGACATTGACCACTTTCTTGGGGGTCCGCCTTGGCCGGGAAGAACATTCCCTCTATCCCGTCTATGACCGCGTCGCGGAAAAGGGAACACGATTGGCTATTGAATTACAGGTGCAGGATATTGGTGGGAGGTTGATCCACATACCTATTGAATAGATGGCGTAGTCATCCGGCTTTTGGACTACCAAATGCACCATCCAACGCTTCGAGCGTGTTCAGGTCTCTGAATTATCTTCCGCACAGTGTTATGGGAATGAGGGATGGGAATCTTTGGGTTGTAGCCATCGATATGCGGAGTGACATGGCGCGTTAGGGAAGTGCAGCTGTTCACCTGGGAACGGTATGGCCTTCTTCGAGGTCCTGGAGATCGGCCCGGCTGGCGAGGTCGGTTCTGGAGGGATAGGCGTCTCTGAGCTTGTTGAAGTATTCCTGTTTCTCCGGTGTACTTGGCCCGCGAGTCAGCATCATACTGTTTTCCATCCTGCACACAAGCCTGGTCCTGTCATTCAAGTGATGGTCTAGGAGATCGCTCTTGGGTACCCAGCCAGTCCGGCACTGTCCCGGTTTATTGTGATAGCTGCTCCCGCATGTCGGATAATGAAAAACAATTGCAGGCTTAGATTAGTGGATTATCCTAAGACATAGCTTCTTTTAAGCATATGCTGAAAGAGTCAAATAACACGCCGCTGCGCACTGATCTGCCGGGCAATACAATGGACGAGCATATCACGCCCCTTCTCTCGACATACTCACGCACTCGATGTGATCGAATGTCCTTCTCGGAATCGCAATCATGTAATCGCAACCGTCCATGGTGCAGGGTCGTTTCCGCCTGACTGATGCGACTTCTACAACAATAGAGGACTGCGCAAGTGGCGACTGACAGCAACGATCAAGCACTCGTACTCTTTCGAACCCACCTGAGCATGGATCGCTATCGCGCGCAGGTCCTCATTCTGCAGAGTCTCGTGTCCATCGTGCTCTCGTATCAAGTGCTGTATACCCCGGAAGCCATCCTGGCCCGCCCGGTCCAGGAAGTGCTTGTGCTGGGGCTCTTATCTCTCCTCGCCGCCGCATTCCTCCTGCCCGTCCGCTTGGTCGAGAGCCGCGCCTTCACGATCGTGCTGCTGCTCATCGATACCGCAATTACCTCCAGCATTATCTATGCGACCGAGCAACTGGGGTCCGATCTCTACCTGGCCTACTTCTTAATCATTCTCATCTCGGCCTCGATGAGAACGCTCCGGCTCAAGATCGTTTTTTCCGCGACCATTGCGGCGCTCTACGGAGCCATGCTTTACCTCTCGATAGGCGAGGCGCTGTTTCTTGAGGGCCATCTCATTCGAATCTCGATTCTCCTGATCATGGGCGTGGTGTATAGCGTCATGAGTGAGAGTTTGGAGCAAGAACGCCAGGGCAAACTGACGCTCATGGAAGAAATGAATGAGCGCCGCCGGGCCGAGGAGACGCTCAAGGCGAGTGAGACTCTCCTGCGCGCTTTGCATGAAATCACGGTGGAGACCGCCGACTGGGAGCCACGGCTCCGTCGGATGTTAACCTTAGGGTGCAGCGCCTTCGGGTTGTCCACTGGCATGGTCACGCGGATTGACGGCGATCGGTATGAGATTCAGCAGGTCGTGCGCCATGATTCGACACACGCGTTGGAGGGGCGCTATCAATTGCGCGGTAGTTATTGTGAATGGATGGCCCAATCCCGAGAGGCGCTCACCTTCTCTTCTCCGGATCAGTCAGACTGGAGTCCTCCGTCCGAGGATCTTTCCGGTACCCCACAAGCCTTTGCGGGCATCGCGATTCAGGTGAATGGGGCCGTCTACGGGACCGTGAGTTTTTCAAGCCTGACGCCACGCGCCAGAGCCTTCGCCGGGTATGAGAAAACGTTCTTGAAGCTCACGGCGCAATGGATCGGGCATGAATTAGAACGCAAGGAGGCAGAGGCCAACCTCCAGTCCGCGAAGGAGCGGGCGGAAGCGGCCAGTCGCGCCAAGAGTGAGTTCTTAGCCACCATGAGTCACGAAATCCGCACGCCGATGCATGCCATCATCGGCATGTCCGATCTCCTCTCGGAGGGGGCCTTATCTCCTGAGCAGCAAGAGCAGCTGGGCATTTTGCGACGATCCAGCACGCATCTGCTCGACCTCATCAATGACATTCTGGACCTCGCAAAAGTCGAGTCCGGGCACGTTGAACTCGAGCAGATCCGGTTTGATCTGCAGGAGGTACTCGACAAGGCGACCGAGCTCATGGCACTCGGGGCACGAGAAAAGGGACTTGACCTCCTTGTGTCAACCGCCGCTGATGTGCCGACCGACCTGATCGGCGAGCCGCATCGCCTTCGACAGGTCATGGTGAATTTACTAGGCAATGCCATCAAATTTACCGAGCGCGGGGCAGTCGCGGTGCGGGTCACGAATGACAACGCCGCGAGTCAATCAGGCACGTTACGCTTCGCGGTGTCAGATACGGGGATTGGCATTCCGCCTGAAAAACTCGGCGCGGTCTTTGAGCGATTCACCCAAGCCGATGGGTCGACGACCCGGCTCTACGGTGGGACCGGTTTGGGTTTGGCCATTTCGAAGCAGCTGATCGAGCGCATGGGGGGCAGGATCTGGGTGGAGAGCGCTCCGGGGAAGGGGAGCGTGTTTTATTTTACGGCTCATTTCGGCATGCCAGAAAGCCAGAGTGCCGCTGAGGCATCGCCTGGCATTGAACTGAGGGGAATGCGGACGCTGTTGGTCGGGAGTCATGACAGGAGTCGCGTGCTCGTGGGAGAAGCCCTCCATTCCTGGGGAGCCACCGTCTCGGAGACAACCGATGAAGAATCGGCTTTGACCAGACTTGCCGGGGCAGACGGTGGCGCCCCCCTCGACAGCCTTCTCTTTCTCGACCTTGGTGACGTAGGCTTGGATCACTCCCCGAAGCAGATGCAGTTGATCAAGGCTGCCAAAGATTACGGAGTGACGGTGATTATTTTTGTGTCCGATGTTCGAAGCATGAATATTCGGTACGCGTACAGCCTCGGGTTAGGCGCCTATGTGACCAAGCCACTGACGAAACGGAAGTTGGCGCATGCCATTGGCATGGCGATGAACAGAAGCGCGCGTGGCACCAGTCCCGACTTGTCACACACTCCAATTGGGCCGGATCAACCTGTGGCGATTCTCATGGCAGACGATTCATCTGACAACCGGTTTCTCATTCAAGCCTATCTCAAACATTCCGGCTGTCAGCTCGACATGGCCGAGAATGGAACGATGGCGGTCGAGATGTATCAAGCCGGAAAATATGATCTCGTGCTCATGGACGTGCAGATGCCCGTGATGGATGGGCATACCGCCACCAGAATGATCAGAGACTGGGAAAAGAAGTCCTCCGTAAACCCCGTTCCCATTATCGCTTTGACGGCTCATGCCTTTCAGGAGGAAATCCAGAAGAGCCTAGCTGCCGGCTGCTCGGATCATCTGACGAAACCCGTCAGAAAGGATACCCTGCTTCATGCCATGCAGAAATGGGTCAAGCAGGGTCCACCGAAACCTCACCAGCAGATAAGTTTCAAGTTCACACCTTCGCCGAAGAGATAATGTGGGGGGTGGCCGGGGGCATTGCTTGGCCTTGGACCGCCATCGCAGATGTCTTGAGTACTGCCGGAAGCTTTGGCGCGCGGGTTACAATCGGCGGGGAACGATCCGGCCTTCTTCTAAGTCTGAAGGCCGGCCCAGTCGGTGAGGTCGGTGCGGGAGGGATCGACTGCGTCTCTGAGCTTGTTGAAGTAGTCCTACTTCTCGGGTGTGCTTTGTCCGCGCTTCAGCATCATTTCGTTCCACTCGTCCAGCTCAGCTGGCTGGTGAGGTTTCGCTTTCTTCCTGATCCATTCTGCAACGCCGTCATCGATTGGACTGGCCTTCACGGTTGCGGTGAACTGATCGGCCATGATGCCTGAAGTTCCGTAAGGAAGCAGCCTACGGCTTCGGCTTGGTCGGCACTGCTGGGCCAGATTCCTTCCTGCCCCAATTTGTCGCAGTGACACAGATGCCAAATTCAGGAGAGGGCGCCGGAACGTTGTGGATGGTGACGAGCGCACCGCCATGCGGGTCGTTTGTCCAGACACGGATGGCCTGGGCTGCGCCTTTGGACGAACTTAAATAAATGGTGGTGTACGCGAGCTCTTTGAGCGGGGCCCCGTTCTCACTAGTTGTCGGTTCTTGGTAAGAAACTGTAACGTTGGCTTTTCCTGGTGGAAGGGAAGTGGTGAGAGTCGGGCAGCCGGGCGGAAGGGGCACGCCGACTGTTGTCTCTTTTCGCAGCTCGTCGCCCTGGGCGTTCTTCTCAAGAAGCAGCTGTCCTGTTTCGCAACCGGTGAGAGCTATTCCTGCCGCGAGAAGTAGGCACGTGGAGAAATGTCGGTTCATATCGATTGCTTCCCAAAACCAAAGCACCCATTCGGCTAGGAGACCGGTTCCTGCCGTGGAACGTGGCGTCCTTCTTCCAGATCTTGCAGATCAGCCCAGGCGGTGAGGTCGGTTCGGGAAGGATCAACAGCATCTCTGAGTTTGTTGAAGTAGTCCTGCTTCTCCGGAGTACTCGGTCCACGCTTCAACATCATCTCGTTCCACTTACCCAGCTCAGCAGGCTGGTGAGGCTTCGTCGTCCTCCTGAACCACTCTACAACGCCGTCATCGGTTGGATTGGCCTTCACAATTGCGGTGAACTGATCGGCCGTGATTCCAGCGAATTCCATGAGCCGGTCATCCGTCGGGCAGGGGTAGATGTATTCGCCCTCGGTGCCGGCCAGCACGGCCCGGCACTTATCGATCATCCGCGCCAGATGGACGTAGCCTTCTAGCTTGACTCGCATGCTGCGGGGGAACGATTTCCGAAGGTCCACAGGACTCCCGATCGAGATCCTTCTCACCGTCGCCTCTCCCCATGGTGGGGAGAGGGCGGAGGAAGGAGAGTGTTAGATCAGCTTGTGATTCGTGAAGGTCAGGCTCTTCACGATCACTTCGCCATTTTCGAAGGAAATGATTCGGCGTGTGGCCGGCAGGTCCGATGATCCGACGCGCACGTGGGTGTCGGTGAAGCTTTCCACGTTGTTCAGCTTCCCGTCGACGGGTGAATAGTAGTACACGCTGTACTTCGTCGTTAGATTCTTCTGGTCCTGGGTCACCGCGCTCTCTTCCACGTTAATCGTAAAGGCAAAGGGGTTCATGCCGGGGTGTGCCATCTTGCGATTGATCTGGGTGATGCGGTTGTCTTTGAGTCGATAAAACGAGTTCGATCCATGGATGATCAGTTTCGTGCCGAACGGGTGGCCGTCATCTTCCATGGTCAAAGTGTACTTGCCGTCCGATTCCTCAAAGCTTCTCGGGCCACGGTGCACGGCGATCATGCCGAGCTGTTCCTGCGCCCACTTCTGCACTTCAGCATCTCCCAGTTGGACAGATACTTCGCGAGGGCTTTTCACCGTGACGGGTCCGCTCGTTTCCTTCCCGTTCACATTCACTGTCAGGTCGGCAGTGAATCCCTTAAAGTCTTTCTGCCAGCGCGCGGTCTTCTCGAAGGCTTGCCGAAGCATGTCCCGGGCCTTCGGATCGTCGGCGACTGTGGTCTCTTCCTGTTTCGGTTTATGCTGTTCCATTGCCATTGGATGGTCTCCTTCGTGGATCGAATAAAATTAGACCTTCATTATACGCAGGGGGTGGAACGTGCCACAAGCGCGCGACCGGCAAGATGGGCGAGAGAATCACGTCATGCATGAGCCGAAGTATGAGGTTCGAATCTCCGAAAATCTCGAACTTCGGATCTCGAACCCTCGCTTGTCTCGCCCTTCCCGCCAGCCTCGCGTGACTCGTGCGGTTAGTATCGTGAGCCGATATAGGCTATAGAAAACATTGAATATTTCGAGTATACTCGCGCCCTGCGCGGGCTTCATGCCCACGAAGAACGAAAGGACGGACATGGAACGACGGGCTGCTTCCCATACAGAAGAAGAAGAGATGAACCATCGCCGCAAGTTGCTGAATGCCGCGAAGAAAGGCGATCAGAAGGCTATCGGCAAGCTCTTGGAGCTCTATCAAGTGCGAATCTATAGTGGCGAGATGGTAACGAAAATGAATAAAACATCCGCGACACACAAACTTCAGGCTCAGCTTGCTGAAGGGAAGCCGGTGAAGGGTGGATCGGGGAGCCACGGCAAGAAAACTGCGCCTGCGAAGCCGGCAAGGAAACCCGCGCCTGCGAAAGCCGCATCGCATCCTGCTATTTCGAAGCCAAAACCGAAGCCAGCCAAAGCAGCAGCAACGAAACACAAGAAGTAGCCAAGCTACGATTATTGCACAGCCACTCGCAGTCCTCCTCCCGCCAGCTTTGCTGCGATCTCTTCCGCTTGTGTCAGCGATCCCGCAAAGACGATGGCTTCGCCCTCATGATCGATCTTCCATGCCAACTCGAAGGCTTTCGCGCTGGTCATGCCTGGAATGTGTTGGCAGAAGAGCTCAATAACCTGTTGGTAGGTGTGGCATTCGCAGTTGAACACGATCACACGCGCGTCGAGTCCGGTCTCTGTGCCGGTGCTGGTGGTTTCTGTCGGGATCGGGGGTGCGAAGGGGGTTTTCGTGCCTGCCATGGGGGCGAATTCTAGCAGACTTGGTGGCAACATTTAATAGCCCACCCGGATGAGCAGGTGGTTGGTTCTCGGCCAATCTTCCCGGAGGCAAGATTGTGCATAGAGCGCGAAGTGAGCGGGGGAGTCTGTGACTGGTTGAAGCTGGTGTGCCAGCGCCAGGGTCTTCGTAAAAACGAGTGAGGCGGATGTCTTCACGAGGGCGAGCCCATATTCGAAGCAGTATCCCTCTTCAAGGGTGATGCTTCGCTTCGATAGTACTCTCACCTGAGCGAGATCATAGGCCTGCTGTCTAAACGAATCGTCCATGAGGCGCAGCAGTGCGGCGGGGCCGGGCACGAGACTGTCGCCGATGCGAAGACTATGGGACGGCTCGAATAGTCCACGTTGGAGACGACGGTCCTGACGTAACGCAGTGTGAAAGTGTGCGCGCCACAGGGGGTCGTGAAGGTCGCGATCGATGATGGCTGCCACGGTTGGTGGAAGCGGCCCACTCACGTTATAACCTTGCACGAGGCGTCCGGATTCAATGAGATCGGGGAAGCTCATGCCCATCCGGTCTTGGAATGCCGTCATCCCGGACATGGGGGTCAACTGCAGCGCCATGAAGTCACGAAAATGGACGGTGGCGAAGCGAGTCAGGAGCCGTGCCAAGGTCTCCGGGTGGCACAGATGAAAGGGATAGAACAGCGCATGAGGAGCGAGGGGTCGATTCATCGACAAAATCTCATGGTCATGCTACGGTTTGCGCGTGCGATATCTCTTCACGTCGTGGCTTGATTTCCTGCTCGTCTTTGCCCCTGTGACGATCGCGCTCGAGGTTCTCCGAGCCGATCCACTCATGGTCTTTGTGGCGGCAGGTCTTGCCATTATTCCGCTGGCGGGCCTGCTGGGACGAGCCACCGAGCATTTGACGACCCATGTCGGCGCCGGCATCGGTGCGCTGCTCAATGCCTCGCTTGGCAATGCCGCGGAATTGATTATCGCACTGGTGGCTCTGCGCGAGGGCCTTCACGATGTCGTCAAAGCCTCTCTGACCGGCTCGATCCTGGGCAACATCTTGCTCGTCCTCGGGATCTCTATGTTTGCCGGCGGGATGAAGTATGAGCGGCAGAAGTTTAACCAAACCGCTGCCGGAATGGGAGCCAGCCTCCTGCTTCTGGCTGCTGTGGGGCTCATCATTCCCGCTCTCTTCCATTTCACCGCTGCCGATCGGGGCGTCGCGATTGAACGGGAATTGAGCCTCACGATCGCTCTCGTGTTATTCGCCATGTATATCGCCAGCCTGCTGTTTTCCTTGAAAACCCATCGCCACCTGTTTGCCGGAGAGGGGCATGATGTCTCGGACCTTGGAGAGCAACCCTGGACCCGTGGCGCCTCGATCATAGTGCTCACCATAGCGACCTGTCTCGTGGCCCTGATGAGTGAGATGTTGGTCGGGGCGATGGAGCCGGCTGCGCACCGACTCGGGCTGACGCAAGTCTTCGTCGGCGTCATTCTGGTCGCTCTGGTGGGTAATGCGGCGGAACATTCCACGGCCGTGATGGTGGCGCTGAAAAACAAAATGGATCTGGCCTATGGCATCGCGGTTGGGTCCAGCCTGCAGATTGCATTGCTGGTTGCACCATTGCTGGTCTTCGCGAGCTATCTTTTCGGGACGCCCTTGGATCTGATCTTCACACCGTTCGAGGTGGCTGCAGTGACGATCTCGGTCCTCATCGTCGGATTCGTAGCGATGGACGGAGAGTCGCACTGGATGGAAGGTATGATGCTGGTCGGGGTCTACCTGATGCTGGCGATTGCCTTTTTCTTCCTGCCTGCCTGACCGGCCCGTCTCAGAATTTGTCCATGTCGATGACTTCCGTGGCGTCCCACAAATTCTTCAACTCCGCATCTGCCAGGTCCTTGACCCGGTCTTCTTCCGTCTCTTTGCCAAACTGATTCCCATGAACCGGTACGGTCTGATCCTTCCCGGATGGAGACGAATCTGCCTCCTGCGACGACGGCTGTTTTCTTCTCCTCTTGGCCGGATCCATATTGACGGGCATGACTCCTCCGATGTGGTCTCCGTTCAGTTTCCACCCCACCCAAGGAAAAAGTCAATGGAGCAGGCGTGATGCTGAAATAGTCCGCCAGTTTCGTTCTCGTGTCGTTCAGACCCTCAAAGTTGAGAACGAGTTCCTCGGTTGGCAGAAGCCCTGGAGGGAATTTTCCGTTCGCCAAGACCCCTTACAAGGGCGAACGGCCCAAACAAAGTGCGGTTTGTACCTCCTTGGCCCTTTACGAAAAGTCGCATTTGAATGCCCCGCTTGGAAGGGCGGGGTTCTTTACTCGCCGCGGCCTTGCTGGGGACAAGGCGCGTCTCGGCGCGCCAGGGTTGGGCGGGTGAGAGTCCGGCCTCTTCGAGCATCCTGCGAGAAAGTTAGACTCAGGACTTTCAACAGCCTGTTAGTACAACTGCCCGGCGATGGTGTCAGCCTGTAGGAGGCCTCGTGCCGATAGTTTGCTGCGCTCGCCGTCTTCTTCGATTAACTGTTGTGTGAGTAACTGTGCGGTGACTGCCTCATGCCCATAGTTTGCGGCATGCTGATGAAGATTATGGGAGGGGATTCCTTGAATGAGGCGCAAGCCAAAAATCACGGCATCGCGGAGTTGCTCCTGCTCCGAGAGCCTGGTGTGATTTTCATTAGGCAAGCGGCTTGCCGCGAGCGAGGTGTCGTAGACCTCGAGGTCGGCGACGTTGCCGAATCTTGTTCCGTCGAGATAGGACTGTGCACTTGGGCCGAATCCAAGGTATTCGCCGTTGGTCCAATAGAGCAGGTTGTGTCGGCAGGCATATCCCTGTCCGGCGTAGTTCGAGACTTCATACCGTTCATAGCCTGCGTCCACCAGCATCAGTTGCGCGGCCTCGTCCATTTCAATTTGAAGCCCTTCGTCCGGTGCCGGACTCCGTTCGCGTCGGATGTTGGACGCAAGTTTCGTGTCCTGTTCGACTGTGAGGGCATAGCAGGACAGGTGCGTCGGCTGTAGCGCGAGACAGTGAGCGAGGGTCTGTTGCCACCTGTCCAGGCTTTGGCCCGGGAGCCCATACATCAAGTCGAGGTTGATGTTTATGAATCCGGCGGCTCTGGCCTGCGCCACCGCTGTGACGGTCTCACGGACGGCGCCGGGCCGTCCGATCCTGGCAAGGTCGCCATCCTCCATCGATTCTGCGCCGAGGCTCAGGCGGGTCACGCCGGCTTGACGCAGTTGCACGAGATCCCGCTCGGAGATCGTAGAGGGATGGGCTTCCACGGTGATTTCGCAGTCTGAGGCGAGGGTGAGATGCCTGCGAATCTCAAACAGGATGGCGATGAGCTGACCCGCCGCCAGGACCGTCGGTGTGCCGCCTCCAAGGTAGACGGATTGGATGGGGCGGCCTGGGCTTACATGTTGGTGCGCCGACAGTTCGATCTCATGAATGAGCGATCGCAAAAAGGCTTCGGCGCGGCTTTCGCGATAGATTTCGAGGTAGAAGGCGCAAAAGTCACAGCGCTGCCGACAGAAGGGGATGTGGAGGTACAGGCCGAGGGGAGGGGGCGTCGTCACGACAGGCTGAATCCTTGCGGTTTGGAAAAGTCCCGTGACAGGACGATCTCAATTTCATCGGCAGGGGATTTCCCGCGATTGCGCACGTGCGTCTGCCAGGTCTTGTGTCGGCGCAACGATTCGAAGACCACCTTGAGCAGATCCGGCTTGATTCGCGCTTCCCACTCACGTACCCAGGCCTGCTGCTCCTCCTCACCTTCATAGTCGTCGGGAAATGACGCCTCCAGGCTGAATCGAAAGGTAAAGGTTTTTTCTTCTTGGTACATACAACTCCTGGCAGATTGCGAAGTGGCCGGCCCGATCTTATAATAGCGCTCAGAATAAGGAGTACGACCCATGCCTATCTTCGAATATGTCTGCGGCGAATGCAATCATCGGTTTGAGCTGTTGGTGTATGGCTCAACACAAGCGGCCTGTCCCAAGTGCCGGGCCACGAAGCTGGAGAAACAAATCTCTGCATTCGGGGTCGGCGGCACAGATAGTTGGGTGTTGCCGGGTAACGGGGGAGGTTCCTGCGGAAGTTGCGGTGATCCGCGCGGCCCCGGTTCCTGTTCCACGAATTGAACATGGAATCAGGCGAACAGATCCTGCAGCGCGCGATTGCCACCATCTCCCAGTCCGACCCGCTGACCAAGTTGCTTGAGCAAGTGAAGCTCGGCAGGATGAAACCCACCGATGCGGGACTGCGGGCCATTACCGGCTCCTGGTTGGGGACCTATCAAAAGGTCATCGAGTCTGGCGGACTTACTCGCCAGGCCTTGCGCCGTATCGATCCAAATCCCCGTCTGGCAGTCTTGATCGAATATGGCGTGTTGACGGATGAGCAGCAGGCGGTCACCGGCCTCCGCGCCAGTTTTGAGCAAGCTATCGCCGCCGCAATGGAGTGATCTCTTCCCATGTGGGCTCTCGCGGCGATCGCCGTCTTTGTCCTGATCATGGGGCCGGTCGGGGAAGGACGGGCCGAAGAGGTTATCGGTACGGGTCCTCTCCTGACGATTGCGCCCAAGGATCTTCATCGCATCCTGCCGCCGGATTCCCATCTCCTGATCGATCCTCACTCCATTGAACAATTTCTTGTCGCGCTGGATGGGACCCCGCCGGACTGGGCTTCGGTCTATGGCCAGGGCCATCATGATCCTGACCATGATGAGCGGTTGTTCACGCTGAACCGGGAGCGCGATGCGAAGCGGGAAGGGAAGCAGGCACTTCATTGGACGGTGGTGTTCTTATGGTCGGCAGAACTCTCTCGCTACGATCCAATGAGGGGCGGGTTTGGCATGGCCATTGGACCGATTTTCACCCAGACGAAATGGGGGCTCGTCCGATTCAAACCCGAAGAGGTCCCGAGTAATCTCGTCGTGATTCCTGATCCCAGCGCACGTGACGTCCTCCGCCGACAGCTCGATGCTGGTCAGAAAATCGACATTGAGATCGTCATGGTCGGCCGGCTCATTCCCGAGGAGTCCATCGTCTATGACTTCTCCCACGATAAAGAAGGCCTGGGTCTCATCATGCCGGTTGTGCGGATTGAACGGGTTGAATATCTGCTGGCCCGGTGATGTCCAGGCCCGCTCATCTTCACTTCCCAGCGGATCAACGCTACAACGCATCCTTCGCGCAGCGAAAACCGGTGCCGCTGGGGCGGCTGTCCATGGTGCCCCAGTCGCGGTCGCTGGTGCGAAGACTGATAGCCGGCTTGAGCCAGGACCCGCCGCGCATTGCTTTGATCGCCCCGCGAGGAGGCCCTTGGGGGTCTGAGAGGGGAGCCTCTTTATAGTAGTTCGGGTTATACCAATCCTGCACCCATTCAGCGACATTGCCTGCCATGTCATGCAATCCGTAAGGGCTGACGCTCCCGGGAAAGCTGCCGACCGGCATGGTGAGCACTTCTCCCTTAATGCCCTTCTCTTTTGATATCGTCGCTCCCTCGCCCTTAACCCAGAAGGCATCCCAGTCCGCTCCGCTCTGAAAGTCGATGGTTCGTCCCGCCCAATAACTGGCGCTGTTGGCTTGATTGAAGTCCCAATCGTTTCCCCAGGGGTAGCGACGGCCATCGGTGCCGCGCGCGGCCTTTTCCCATTCCGCCTCGGTCGGTAGACGTTTGCCCAGCCAGGCGCAATAGGCCATTGCATCCTCCCAACTGACGTTCACCACGGGATGGTTGCCGATACCGGAGATCGGTGCGTTGTTTTCCCACAAGGTGGCCGCAGGGTTTGAGTTTGCCGGCGCGCGATGCCCGGTTGCATGGACAAATCGTGCATAGGCATCGTTCGTGACTTCGAATCGATCGATCCGGAATGGTCCGGTATAGATGAGGCGTTGCGGCGCTTCGTCAGGGAGACCATCGCTACCCAGCGGATTTCCCATCAGGAACTCTCCGGCAGAAACCAAGACCATGTCGTCCGGCAGGGCTGCGCTCAAAGCTAAAGCTGATGGCGGATCGCTGATCGTTGGAAGGAGGGTGACGGAGAGGGAGAACAGCAGCGCAATACACCGCTGTCTCACCGTGGGGTCTTCTTTAAGCCACAGGCTTTGGCGACCGCATCGCGATAGGCCTGCCAGAGCGTCAACGACTTCTTGAGGCAGTTCAAAACGGCCTGTTGTTGAGTGCGTGTCGTGGCGTAATTCACCACCATGGCATAGGCATCATGGCGGTGACCGGCTTCGACCAGTTGGTGCGCGCGAATCAAATCCATGGAATCGGGGGACAGTCCGTGGTATTTCACCAGTGGGTGACGTTGGACGATCCCTTCGATTTCCTCAGCGGTCTTGGGCTTAGAGGGGTCGGCCATTTCGGCTCGATCCTTCACGCTGCCTTCCACGAAGACCGTCATGGCGGCTGCTCCGATGACCCAGTCTCTGTTATTGGAAACACGGTCCAGCCAGGTGCGGTAGCGCCGACTGGCAGGCAAGAGGCGAACCGTGTCAAAGTCACGTGACGGCAATCCAAGGCCTGCCATCATGGTCAGGAACAGTTCCGGGTGTGACTTTCCCAACGAGAGCCCACCGGTGTCTTCTTCGTAAATATTATCGGCGAGCATCCGGCGGACCGTGGCAGGAGGATTCTGTCCGTGAATGCGTGCCAGGAATACAGGAAAGTCACGCACGTACACGCCGTATTCTTGTTGAAAATGACGTTTGAGTTGATCGACGGTGACCGTTCCATCGGTGAATGCCGGCCAGGCCCAATGATGCTTGCGGTCCATAATACGCAAGAGTTCTTCCCGGAATCGGCTTTTTGTCATAGGACGTGTCATGTCTGTTGCCTTCCTGAGGATCGGCTCGTTACAATTCTGAAATGGTGCGGAGGTGTTTCAATGAATCATGTGAGGATTCAAAATCCTGAAGACATTCTGTCGATGCTGGCAGAGGTGTCTCTGCGGGGGTCGGGTTTTGTGACTGACTGTCTCCTCGACTATGTGTTGGAAGAAGGCTTCACTGAGCCGATCTTTCTCAATGCCAGCGGGGAAGATCCTGATGCCTATTTTAAAGGCCAATCTCCTGCCTGGGCGGTGTATCAGATCCGAGAATGGAAACGTGTATTGACCATTTCGGGCGGTCCCGGCAAAGAGCGTCGCGTACAAATTACAGAAACCCCCTAGCCTGTGGGTGAGTGTAAGAGGGATGCAGAGAAAAAGCAACGAAACGCTCGGGTTCAATCGCCAGTGGCCGGTTTGAGCCCGGAGGGTGTCGCATGCCGATGATTCGTCTCACAGAGCCGCAAAATATGGGCGAGTTGGCGATGATCACGAGTCTACTGGAGGGCAGTGGCATCGCCTACATGGTTCAAAACGAACATGTGAATAGCTTGTATCCCGGACTTCCCATTCTGAACTCGCGTGTCATGGTCGAGGAGTGCGATCAGGCCCATGCAGAAATGCTGCTGAGCCGACTGCGGTTGGCAGTGCGTGATGTCTCGTCGCAGCCGTAAGCTGACACTACGTTCGCGGTTTCGGGGTATGCGGGTTCGAAGGAGTCTGAGTAGGGAGCCGTTCGCCGGAGCCTTGGAACCATCCGCCTATTAGGGTGCCTTCTTCAAAGTAGAGATAGCGGTGTTTCACCACCGCGGCATTTTCCCAATCTTCAAAAATCCATTCCTCGCGTCGAAGGCCTTCTTTCGTGAACGTCGTGTTAATCGTTTGTGGCCCTCCCCACGCTTGCAACACTTGTTCTTTCGACATGCCGACCATGACGCGATGTTCCGCAATATGCTTTTGAAAATTCGGGTCCTTGAGCTGTGCGATGAGCGGCCAGATCACCATGAGGAAGGCAAACAGCCCTAGCCCGGAGTAGATGATGAGCCGAACCGGGCGTCGGCGGATGAAGGGGGTCGGTTCTTCTAGGTCGGTTGAAGAGGCGTTCATCGATTCTTGGGTAGCCACGGCGATTTGATGCATGACGGGTTGCATCGTAGCAATGTGAATCGGAGAGAGTCAAGGAAGCGGGACTGTTTGCCTCAATCTAATCAATAAGATGTGAGCAGTCAGTATAAGCGCTATAGTTATCGTGATGTGCGTCTTCAGAAATGAGATGATTCCCCGAGATCAACGAGGTTGTTTCCCTCTCAATGGCAGTGCGGCTGTCATTCTTGGAATCCTGCTTCTCTGGATCAGTAGCCTCCTGTTGCCGGAGATCGCTCTTGCCACGACCATCTATTCCTATATTGACGACCGTGGCACTCCGGTCTTGACCGACAACTTCGAGAGTATCCCTGAACGCTATCGTGCGAAGGTGAAGACGACGGAGCAGGCCTCCAAAGACGCATCCGATCATTCCGCAGCCGTAAGACTACAACAGAGGTTTGCTGGTTGGGTAAACAACACCAGGGCGGGACTCGGTCTATCGACTCCGAATATTTCAGGGTTGACTCACTATCAGTCACGAGTTCTCAGCTTCGGCGGCATCGGCGCGGTGATCTGCCTACTTGCCAGGCTATTTGTGCGGAGCCAAGTCGTCCGTTTCTTGTCTCTGTGGTGTTTGATCATGTTGGGCTTGACCGTGCCTGCCTTGCTCTTTACCTCGAGGGATGCCGCGCTGGATCTATTGAGTGGTCAGGCCGTAAAGATCCAGGAGAAACAGCAGGAGCACCTCCAGCACGCTCCCTAAGAGCCTGTCCGACATTGACCGTGCTACTGGGCCGAACGATAGCCGGAGATCTGCTTTGTCCTCGTCCTCGAAAAATCCTCAACGTATTCCAGCGCAGCTGCCTTCGGTTTTTCGGGACCTGCGGCCGCGCGTCAGCCTGCCCCTCCTTCGCATCGTGACAAATGGCAATTTCTGGCAGGCTCCTCGTCTCTGCTTTTCCTGACCATCGCCGCATCGAGAAGCCCGAGCGTAGCTATTCCGCATACTTGGGGACCGGAATTTTCTTGGCCGTAGGGGGCTGAGGGGCGAGCGCGTGCTGGGAGAATTCTCGTGAATAGGGATTGAGGATGGGGTCATGGGTGTGTCGCTGGCGTTGCTTCACAAGTTCGACGCTTTGGGTGCTGATTTCCATTCGATCGACGAGAGACTTGGTCGTGAGAGGGTCCGGCAGGCCTTGCAACGAGAATAGCTGGTAGGCCAGGGTCCACTCCAACTTGTCCTTCGTTGCCTCTTTTACAATAAAACGGGCCTGTGGTGAGGCGGCGCCTTTAAACAGCAACACCCAAATATTCGATCGGAATGAAGGGGATGCAGGGTCCTCTGAAGGGTGAAATTCCGGGACGAGCGTCGGGATCTTGGCGAGGGGTACAGCGGGGGAGAATTCGATATCGACGAGCCGAACGAATAACGTTCGATTCTCGCTTTCATCGTTGGGATCGACGGTATAACTGAACGAGTATCGGATCTCGATGCCGTCGCGCTTAAAGGTATAGACATCCTCGCCATTTTCCGGCGAGACGAGTTTCCGAAAATATTTCTCCCAGTCGGTGATGGCGTGGTAGGTAAAGACGCGCAGAGCGGACTTCCGATCGCGCACCGCCTGCGGCATCCCCAGTTTTTGATGCAGCTCGGTTTGCGTAAGTCCGAGGTACCCATCCTCAAAATAGGGTCCTGCGAGGACCGACGAAGGCTGGAGCCAGATGACGGTAGTCGATACGAGAAGCAGCAGAGACGAGAAGACGGTCTGGATGGAAAGGCGCAAGAGCACGGTTTCTCTCCAACTGGTACCGGCATCGTATCGGCGGCTTCCACTTTCTGTCAAGGTGCGAGGCGCGGGATTGCTTGCTGGCGTAAGAATCTGTCAGTTATGATAGCCGGGCTTCCTTCATCATCACAGCGGACTCGATCACGGAGACCAGTCTTATGAGTGGATCGTTAGAAGTTTTACTGCACCAACGAATTCTCGTCCTCGACGGGGCCATGGGAACCATGATCCAGCAGCGGAAGCTGGATGAGGCGGCGTTTCGAGGCGAGCGGTTCAAAGATTGGAAGAAGGATCAGAAGGGGCACAACGATCTGCTGAACCTCACACAGCCCGCCATTGTCGAGGAGATCCATCGCCAGTACTTCGAGGCCGGCGCAGACATCGTGGAAACGAATACGTTCAACGCGCAAGCCATCTCTCTGGCCGACTACGGTATGGAGTCCCTGGCCTACGAGATCGCGAGAGCCGGAGGGGAGTGCGCCAGGCGTGCTGCGGAGCAAATCAAGATTGCACAGCCTGGCCGGTCGTGTTTTGTGGCCGGGGCGATCGGACCCACGACGAAAACGTCGTCGATTTCAACCGATGTCAACAATTCTGCGGCGCGCGGCACCACTTATGACGAACTGGTCACGGTCTATTACGAGCAGGTCCGGGGCTTGGTCGACGGCGGAGTCGATCTCTTGTTGGTCGAGACCATCTTCGATACGCTCAATGCGAAAGCTGCGTTCTTCGCCATTGATCAGTTTTTTGAGGATCGCAACCTGAGACTCCCCCTCATGGCCTCGGTGACGTTTATTCAAGCCGGCAGCAATCGAGGGGTGACAGGGCAAACAATTGAAGCCTTCTGGAATTCCATTTCCCATGTGCCCTTGCTCAGCGTCGGCATCAACTGCGCCTTAGGCCCCAAAGAAATGCGCCCGTTGATTGAAGAACTCTCGGGCCTGGCCCCGATCTATGTGAGCTGCCATCCGAATGCCGGACTGCCGAATCCGTTGCTGCCGACGGGGTTTCCGGAAACCCCCGATAGCCTGGCACCTCAACTAAAAGAATGGGCGCAAAACGGCTGGCTGAATATCGTCGGCGGCTGTTGCGGGACGACACCAGGACACATCAAGCTGATTGCCGAGGCCGTGCGAGGTGTTTCTCCGCGCGTCCGTCCGGCCGTCGAGCCGCATACCAGGTTGAGCGGGTTGGAAGCGGTTACGATTCGGCCGGAGTCGAACTTTGTGAATATCGGTGAACGGACCAACGTCACTGGCTCACCGGCTTTTTCCAAACTGATTCTGGGCGGCGATTACGAAGCCGCGCTTTCGGTGGCGCGGCAACAGGTCGAGGGGGGCGCCCAGATCATCGACATCAACATGGACGAAGGTCTGCTCGACTCCCAGGCTGCCATGGAGAAGTTTCTGCGATTGGTGGCGTCGGAACCGGATATTTCTCGCGTCCCCATCATGGTGGATAGTTCGAAGTGGGACATCCTCGAGACCGGTCTGAAGAACATCCAGGGCAAGCCCATCGTCAACAGCATCAGCCTCAAGGAAGGCGAAGCCAAGTTCCTCCAACAGGCTAAATTGGTTCATCGCTACGGGGCTGCCGTGGTGGTGATGGCTTTCGATGAGCGAGGCCAGGCCGATACCTATGAGCGCAAGATCGAAGTCTGCGAGCGGGCCTATCGTCTCCTTACGGAGCGCATCGGCTTTCCAGCCCAGGACATCATTTTCGATCCGAACATCCTCACGGTGGCGACCGGCATCGAGGAACACAATAATTACGCGGTGAACTTCCTCGAAGCCACGCGCTGGATCAAACGGCACCTTCCCCTGGCGAAGGTCAGTGGCGGTGTCAGCAATATTTCCTTCTCGTTTCGCGGTAACAACCGCGTGCGTGAGGCGATGCATGCGGCATTCCTCTATCACGCCATCAAAGCCGGTTTGGACATGGGCATTGTGAACGCCGGACAGTTGGCGGTGTATGAGGAGATTCCCAAGGACCTCCTGGAGCTGGTCGAAGATGTGCTGCTGAACCGCCGGCCGGATGCGACGGAGCGATTGGTGACGTTTGCCGAGACCGTCAAGCAACAGGGCAAAGTGGCGGTGAAAGACGATGAGTGGCGTTCGGGCACGGTCGAAGAGCGGCTCTCCCATGCGCTGGTGAAAGGCGTGACCGACTACATCGAACAGGACATTGAGGAAGCTCGACAGAAGTATGCCAAGCCGCTGCATGTGATCGAGGGGCCGCTGATGGCCGGGATGAACATCGTGGGGGACCTGTTCGGATCCGGGAAGATGTTCTTGCCGCAAGTGGTCAAGAGCGCCAGGGTCATGAAAAAAGCCGTCGCCTACCTGATGCCCTTCATGGAGGCAGAAAAGCTAAAATCAGGGGTCTCAAGTTCGAATGGAAAGATTCTGCTCGCCACGGTCAAGGGTGATGTGCACGACATCGGGAAGAACATCGTCGGGGTGGTCCTCGGATGCAATAACTACGAGGTGATCGATCTTGGGGTAATGGTGCCTTGTGAACAGATCTTGGCCGCTGCGCGCGAGCATGGGGTAGCGATCATCGGGTTGAGCGGACTGATTACCCCATCGCTGGACGAAATGGCACATGTGGCCCGCGAGTTGACGCGCGAGGGTTTTGACCTGCCCTTACTCATCGGCGGCGCCACCACGAGCAAAGCCCATACGGCCGTCAAAATCGCCCCGGCCTACAACCACTCAGTGGTGCATGTGCTGGACGCTTCCAGAGCGGTGGGCGTCGTCGGAAGTCTGATGAATGCCGACCTGCGGGACGATTTAGCCAAAACGATTCGCGCGGACTATGATCAGATACGCCAGACCCATCACGACAAGGGTGCCAAATCACTTTGGACGTTGGCGCGGGCGCGTGATAATCGATTCCAATGCAACTGGGCTGAGGTCGATATCCCCAGACCCGCCTTCACGGGGATAAAGGCGCTGCCCCGGCAGCCGTTAGATCAGCTGATTCCTTTTATCGATTGGTCGCCGTTCTTTCACACGTGGGAACTGCGCGGCCGCTATCCGACCATCCTGGAAGATCCTGTGGTGGGTCCCAGGGCTAAGGAATTGTACGACGACGCGTTAACCCTGCTCCGGAAGATCGTGGATCAACGGTTATTCACCGCCAACGGGGTCTATGGATTCTTCCCTGCCAACAGCGTGGGAGACGATATCGAGATCTACAGCGATGACCGTCGAACGACAGTCCTGACGACGTTTCACACCCTGCGCCAGCAATCGGAGAAGCCGCAAGGACAGTGCAGTTTTGCGCTGGCTGATTTTATCGCGCCGAAGGAGTCGGCCCGCGCAGATTATATCGGAGCCTTTGCCGTGACGACGGGAGTCGGGGTCGATCTCTTGTGTCGTGAGTTCGAGCGCGACCACGATGATTACAATTCTATTATGGCCAAAGCCTTGGCAGACCGTTTGGCAGAAGCCTTTGCCGAGTGGCTCCATGCGCGCGTGCGACAGGAGTGGGGGTACGGCAGGGAGGAGCGTTTAACAACGGAGGACCTGATTCGTGAACGCTATCGTGGGATTCGTCCCGCGCCAGGCTACCCAGCCTGTCCTGACCACACAGAGAAGCGGTCGCTCTTCGATCTGCTGTCCGTAGAACAGCACACTGGAATCACCCTGACAGAAAGCTTCGCGATGTGGCCTGCTTCCTCGGTCAGCGGGCTCTACTTCGCCCATCCAGAGGCCAGGTATTTCGCGGTGGGGAAAATTGGAAAGGATCAGGTGCTCGACTATCACGCGAGAAAAGGGATGCCTCTTTCAGAGCTTGAGCGATGGTTGGGACCGAACCTGAACTATGAGCCCACTGGAGGATAAGAGGTACAGGCACAGGATGAGCGAACGTCACGACAGGGAGACTCGCTAGGAAACTTCTGCAAGGACTTTCGCATGAGCCGGCTTGCCGATTGCCGAGGTCAGCGCCGACTTCACCCGCCGATATCGTTCTTCTGCCCAGCGATTTACGTCTTCTGAATCAGTAAAGACCAGTTCCCAGGCTTTTGCCGCGTCCAACATCAGCAATTGGTGTGGGTGAGTATTGCCGGGCATATAGACGACGAGCACGGCCGACTTGCCTGTCAGACTGATATCAGTGAAGACGTGCAACATGGCGCCATCCGGCAAGGTGATGTCCCGAGACGCGGCCTCAACGAGCGGGTGGTACAGGCGCTGAAGAAATTGTGACGTCACTTCGTAGGCGTTTGTCGTACTCAAAAGCCGAGGATTCGGTTTTTCTCCGAACAGGTTCTCGGTCAGGTAGGTCGCAGCCTCCCACGTTGGCATGACTCCTGAGGTGACCAAGGATTCGCACAGATAGGCGATCCAATTGCGTGTCGCCGCCTGTTTGCGGGCCGTAGTCGTCTTCTTTGCCATGATCGGCAATCCTTTCGCGAGCGTGAGACGGTGTGGTACAGGGTTTGAGAATCTGCGCGTGAGTCTGTACCTGACGAGATGAAGAAAGTATATCGGCGGGTGGAAAACCGGTCAACGAAATGACGAAAAGGATGCTCGCCCACACAATTCATGTTGGCTTGTTGCGAAATCGTGTAGATGCCAAGCGAGACGGGCGCGCGGAGGCGCGAGGGAGGGACGCGTACTTGAACAGCACGTTGACCGATGGAGGGGCGAGCCCGCGCCCGCCTGCACACTAGGAATCCGTGTGCAGGCTTGTCGCAGCGGCGAATCCGCGATTGCAGCAGAACCCTTCATGGAAAATGGGGCTAAGACTCGCGAATCACTCCGCGCGGCGATTGGTCGGCGTACTGGTCATGTATGCGCTTGATGTCGTTCAGGGAGGCAAAGAAGACATCGAGGAGTTCGGGGTCGAAGTGTTCGCTCCGATGTTTACTCATAAGCTGGACGGCGTGATCGAGGGTGAAGGCCGGCTTGTAGATACGTTGTGTGGTGAGAGCATCGAAGGCATCGGCGATCGCGGCGATCCGTCCTTCCACGGGAATCATTTCGCCTTTCAGCTTGCGGGGATATCCGCTGCCATCCCAACGCTCATGGTGAGTCCAGGCGATCGATGCCGCCACTTTAAGGATCTCCGCATCCGATCCGCCGAGGATACGATAGCCGATCTCCGCATGTTGAGAGATGACATCGAATTCTTCCGGCGTGAACTTGCCGGGCTTGAGGAGCACATGATCCGGCGTCCCGATTTTCCCGATGTCGTGCATCGGACTGGCGGTGCGGATCAAATCACACCGTTCAGATGACAGGCCATACTTCCTGGCGAGCAATTCACAGTAGTGACTCATGCGCTGAATATGCTGTGCCGTGGCACTGTCACGGTATTCGGCGGCGATGGCGAGTCGTTGAATCGTTTCCTCGCGGGAGAGACGCAGCTCCCTTTCGCTGCGCTCGAGCCACTCGAGCGCTTGCTGGAGAGCCATCGTCCTGGTTCTGACGATGTCTTCGAGGTTCTCTCGATGCAGGCGATTGTCAAGTTCAAGCCGGCGGCGGCGGAGCGCATTGGCGACATCGATCATGACTTCATTGGCTTCGAACGGCTTGATGATGTACCCGAAGACCCCCATGTCCAATGCAGCATTGGCCAGCACGGAGCTATCGAGACCGGTTACCATGATGACGGCTGTATGGGGGTGCTCGTTTAGGATATTGCGGACCAGATCCATACCCGACTCGCCGGGCATATTCACATCGCACAAAATCAACGCAAAGGGTTGTTCGTCTAACCGCGTCCGTGCCTCACGTGCATCGGCCGCGAGGACCGTCTCATACCCATGGGTTTGAAGCATATATCCCAACAACCGACGGATGGGTTCTTCGTCGTCGATGATCAGAATGCGCTTGAGTTCAAGAAGAGTTTGCTGGGTAGATCGGTCAAGAAGCAACGTCATGATAGGTGAGGTTCGGTTATCTAAAAAATTTGAAGAAGGAGACTGTTTGGACTCGGTGGCTGCTCGCTTGTGTCACGATGTTCCGGAGTCTCAAGAGAACTGTAAGACCGAGTGCACCTTTTGTGCCAATATATTGTGAAAATCCCGCACGTTGTGGGCCTCACACCAGCTGGTCTCTTTTTAGCTGAGAAGCAGTGGGATGGCGCGCTGTGACAGTATTTTAGTAGCCAGGGCAGTTGCTTCATCACTCGAAGCTTGCGTGGCCCAATCGTGTGGAGTGAGCAAATATCTGTACAGATTTAGCCGTTCGCGCTGCGTACTTTTGTACAAGTCGGTTGGCAGGAATGGTCGAGGACCCGCGCCCGTTACTGTAGGATTCAGTAGTTGATTGGGACGGCACGCCCGTTTCGTTGCGATTTCGGAGGGCCTTCACTATAATGCGCGGCATCATGAATAGGAGTAATCAATGAGTAGTGCAGCGGGAATATTGCGTGTCGATGGGCGACGGAAAGATCAGCTTCGCCCGGTTAAGGTAACGCGGAACTTCATTAAGCATGCCGAAGGGTCTGTCTTGATCGAAATGGGCGACACTAAAGTCATTTGCACCGCCTCGATAGAGGAGAAGGTGCCTCCGTTTCTGAAGGGGAAAGGGCAAGGATGGGTGACGGCGGAGTATTCGATGCTCCCTCGTTCGACTCACGAGCGATCTCCGCGTGAAGCGGTTAAAGGCAAGCAGGGTGGCAGGACGTTGGAAATTCAACGCCTTGTGGGGCGTGCTCTCCGTGCGGTGACAGATATGGGCCAGATGGGAGAGCGGTCGATTTGGCTCGATTGCGACGTGATCCAGGCGGACGGAGGGACCAGAACGGCCTCCATTACTGGAGCGTTTATTGCGCTGGCAGATGCGTTTTCTTCGCTCAAGAAGCGAGGCCTGATCAAGAAACGTCCTTTGACGGACTATCTTGCAGCCATTAGTGTTGGAAAAGTGGGTGGGGAAATCCTCGTTGACCTGGCCTACACGGAAGACTCAATGGCCGATGTCGACATGAATGTGGTCATGACCGGACAAGGGCGCTATGTCGAAGTTCAGGGGACAGCGGAACGGACCCCCTTTGCCAAACAGGAAATGGATGAGTTCATGGCGATGGGATGGAGTGGGATTCAGACCCTTACCGCGCTGCAGAAGGATTTGATCGGGGAATTGGAGTAGGGACGAGACGATGATTCGTGAGTTGGTGCTTGCCACGCGGAATCGGCATAAGGGAGAGGAGCTTGCGGCCCTCTTAGGCGATCTGGGCATCAAGATTCGTACACTCGATGAATTCCCGGATGCCCCGGAGGTGATCGAAGACGGGAACACCTGTGAGGCCAACGCAGTGAAGAAAGCGCGTGCCATTGCCGAGTTCACGGGCTTGCCGACGGTCGCCGACGATACAGGGCTGGAAGTGGATGCGCTTGGTGGACGGCCCGGTGTCCATGCGGCCCGTTACGCCGGCGAAAACGCGACCTACGAAGACAATTGTCGGAAGTTGCTGCGGGAATTAATGGGCGTGCCTCGTGAACGGCGAACCGCCCGCTTTCTGACCGTCGCAGCGATCGCACTTCCTTCGGACGGAATCCGGGTGGCACAAGGCATGTTGAATGGAGTAATTGCAGAAGAGGCGAGTGGGACGTTAGGATTCGGGTATGACCCTGTGTTCCTCATTCCAGAATTAGGGAAGACGTTGGCTCAGCTGTCTGCGGATCAAAAAAACACGATCAGTCATCGCGCCAAAGCGTTCACTCAGGCGAAAGACCTGTTACGAGAGATGGAATTCGAAATGCTCGAGTCGGGGCGTAGCGCAGCCCGGTAGCGCGCCTGCTTTGGGAGCAGGATGTCGGAGGTTCAAATCCTCTCGCCCCGACCAATACTTTCAACAGCTTGTGTCTCTTCATCGTCCTGCTCCTTGTGCTCCGTTCCGGTTCCCGTCACGGTTGGGTTTGAAATCTGCTCCTCCTGTCTCGGTTCTGGTCCGGCCTCAGTTGTTTTCCTCTTCACCTTATTCCGTCATAGCCATGCTCCCGTATGCTCCACGCGGCAACTAGCGTACCCTCGCTATCCGCCTTACCCACCGAACGAATGCTGATCAATGGTAGCTGTTGCCCATCGGTCAGGTGAACGGTCCAGGCTGTCCCACTCCATCGGCATTCCTGAACTGTCCCATGCTGCCGGTCATCGCAGCCACCACAGAGGACCCATTGCCGATCTCGGTAGACTACAAGCCAGCCAGGGGCTAAGGGCGGGGCAGGGGCAAACGCTTTACTGTCCTTCTCTGTGCCGGCGGCCGTCGTCGTGTCGATCCGCTCGGAGAGACTGACCAGGTTCGCACCACACTTTGCCAGGAGTTCACTGATGGCAAGCGCATCTTTGGTGGATCGGGCGAGTCGGTAAGCTGAAGACAACGAGAGCCGCCTTTGTCCGGCAGGCTTCATCCAGAGCGGCTAGTAGAGCAGGGCGATTGTCTGACCGAGACCCGGAGAGGCCGGAGTCCAAGTGCATGCTCGCCAGCGAGTAGCCGTTTCCCTCGCACCATGCGCGGATTTTGGCTTGCTGAGCGTCGAGGCTGATGCCTTCCTGCGTCTGCAGCTCTGTACTGACCCGGACATAGCCGACGGCCCGGAGCTTGGAGTTAAGAGTGTTGCTAAACATCTCATGACTGTACTGCTCCCATTCGTAGAAGCAGTCAAGTGGCTGGCTGGGGAACCGATAACCACAAAGGATCTGATGAGCGGAGTCATTGCTCTGAATATTGTGCAAGTGCTATACATCTTTCCGCTCGAGAACCCCGCTGTGTATGCCACACCTGGGTATGACATCCAATGAGAAAAACCGACTTGGCTCGGCGGATCCATCAGAATGCGGGAATCCCGGAGAAAGAGGCGGCTGAGCTCCTAGAAGGGATTCTTGA
>JAGXAR010000057.1 GCA_018971525.1 Nitrospirota bacterium | reverse complement strand
TGCTTGCCTCTTGCCGGGTCCCCTCACCGTGGAACGTGACTTGCGTTCGCATAGGGCAATGCAGCCCCTGAGGAACCAATCATTAGAGCGTTATCTCCGCGCCCGCTTTGGCGAGGACGTGACGTTATTGTCCTATGGAGTCATTGGAAAAGCCAGCTCGAAAGGAGCGCAGAAGCAGTATGGCTATGGCACGCCAGTCAAGTTAACATTTCAAGTCGGACGGAAGATACAGTCTGCGGTGTTGGAGACCATGAAGCCGGGGCCGTTCGGTCATGAGCATCCGGCGGACCGGGCCCAGGCGATCCTCTGGGATTATGAATCCTATGGCCGGCTGCCGCGCCACGTGAAGGCTCTCGACGTCGGCGCCTTTACGGACGATCAAGAACTCATGTCGGTCGCACCGGCACGGGAGTTTTTTGTCCTCACCCAATGGACGGAGGGGAGCAGCTATCATCTCGATCTGGAACGATTGGCCAAAGGAGGAAGGCTCCGGAAACAGGATCGAGAGCGGACGATAGCCCTGGCACGCTACCTGGCGGAGATCCATGCGAGAAAACGGCGGGATCCCGCCCTCTATCGGCGTCGGCTTCGGGAATTGATCGGCCACGGCGAATGTATTATGGGGCTGACCGACAGTTACCCCGACCGCTACGAGTTCATCTCGGCGGATCTCTTGCGCGGCATCGAAGAAGCCTGCAACCGGTGGCGCTGGCGCCTGCGCGGGGAGACCCAGCGTCTGTCGCAAGTACATGGAGACTTTCACCCCTGGAACGTCTTGTTCAGGAAAGGGGCTGATTTTTCTGTGCTCGATCGGTCACGAGGAGAGTGGGGGGAACCGGCAGACGACGTGACCTCGATGACGATCAACTACCTATTTTTCTCGCTCTGTCGGTGGGGCGCCTTGCAGGGGCCGTTGGAAGTGATGTTCCGGCTCTTTTGGGACACGTATCTGGACGCGAGCCGCGATCATGCGGTGGCGGAATCAGCCGCCCCCTTCTTTGCGTTTCGAGGATTGGTCTTAGCGAGTCCTGTGTGGTACCCGAAGTTGCCGATCGAGGTGCGCAGGACCGTCTTCCGATTTATCGAACATGTGTTGGATGCGCCGCACTTCGATCCTTCTCGCGTGAACGAATATTGTCGGGAGTGAATGAGCTGTCAGCGGACGGCTTTCAGCTCTCAGATTGAATCCGGACAGTAGCAGAAAGCACTGCTCTGTTCACATGCTGAATGCCGGTCGGTCGGTGGTGTGCATGAATCGACCCCAAAGTTTCGCGATCTGGGTGACGGGGTTGCCGGCTTCGGGCAAGAGCACAATCGTTTCCGCATTAAAACCTCAACTCGAGGCGATGGGGTTAGCGGTGGAGGTGTTGGAATCCGATGAGGTCAGGCGGGTCATCACGCCGATGCCGACCTATTCAGAAGCGGAGCGAGATCTCTTCTATCGCGCCTTGGCATTCACCGGACAGCGGCTCGCGGCACATGGCGTGACGGTGGTGTTCGATGCCACGGCGAGCCGCCGGGTCTATCGGGACTTTGCGAGGTCCGTGATCCCTCGATTCATCGAGGTCGCCGTGGAATGTCCCCTCACGACTTGCATGGAGCGAGACAGGAAAGGGACCTATCGAAAGGGCCAGCGGGGGGACTCTCTCACTGTCCCGGGGCTCCAATCGCCCTACGAAGCGCCGATTACCCCTGATCTCCGAATCGACACCACCACCACTCCCTCAGGTGACGCGGCCCGCCAAATCTGCGAGCTGGTCAAAGCGAAATTTTTCTAGCAGGATGCAGGGAAACTCGGTCTTCTCACCCGCCCAACGTAGCGTTTAGCTGCCGGCGCGCTTGCGGGCGCCTTGGAACCTGCCTTTGCCTCTTCCCATTGAACGGTAGCCCTCTTGCAAGCGTGATCGGTCAGCTACAACGCCTGGTTAGGT
The DNA here is from genome assembly GCA_018971525.1 of Nitrospirota bacterium. Classification (GTDB taxonomy): domain Bacteria; phylum Nitrospirota; class Nitrospiria; order Nitrospirales; family Nitrospiraceae; genus Palsa-1315. The sequence goes on along the minus strand of JAGXAR010000057.1, from coordinate 23,332 downwards.
CATTACAGTTCAACATTGATTTCGGGCTTCTTCCCGTTCTGGATTCCCCAGAATATCAACGCTGACTCCAAAATCCCTCGGAAGGTTCCTGGATGCGGCAAGACCACTGTGACATTCCATTCGGCTTTTTACATTTCTGCTTGTGTCGATTCTTTCAACCAGTTCCGTCCATCTGCCAACGTACAATATGGGAACTTTGCTGTCGTGCTGCCGCGCGACCATGAATAGCCTTTGCCTATGTGTTGGTAAATCCGGCGTGGGATATCGACTGCGATGCCAACATAGATAACCCGGCGATCGTTCTTTGACCAAATGATGTAGAGACCTTTGTTCTGATTCTTGAGTTTGTGTAGTTCATCAGGAAACTTGGCCGCATCAATCTCTTCAGCGATTGTAATGCTGACGTCGCCAAAGAGTGGCTTCGTCAACTCTACATATTTCTTGAGAACGTCAATTGCTTCTTCAATCTTCATCATCTTGTGACCTAACTATAATTAGACTGATCCGCATAAGATGCGGAGTTCTGGTTTTCTGTCCCTATAACACGCCTTGGGATTTCTTGTCGAAGAGCTGTTAACACCCTTGCATTCAATTGTTTACTGCCTGTCCAGTTTTTTACTTCGGCATCTTATGCGGATCAGCATAACACCACCGCCTCCAGTGACGCAGCCAGCCAGATCCTCGACTTGGTCAAAACGAAATTCCTCTAGCAGGATGTTCAAAAGGCCGTCCAGCAAGGCCGCAGCGAGTGAAGGCCCGAGGCGTACCCTTGGGGTACGTTGAGGGTCTGAACGATGCGAGAACGAAGCTGGCGGACTTTTTCAGCATCCTGCCAGCAGTGCCTCAGTGAAATGCCAGTACCGGACAGGGCATCTTGTGGAGCACCGCATGAGATACGCTGCCGAGCACAAAGCGGGTAATTCCCTGCCGGCCCCTTGTGCCCATCAGGATCAGATCCGATCGCAGCTTGGCGGCTTCTTGCAGGATCATGGCAGACGGCGTCCCGAGTACGGCGATCCCCTGCGCCTGATACCCGAGGACGCGTAGACGTTCTGCCGCGCCGTCGATGTAGTCGCGCGCGCTTTGTAAGGCTTGCTCCTCCAGTTTCTCGGCGGCGGCGACATCGACCGGCCATGGCGGCTGTGTCGAAGGCAACACCGTCAGCAGCGTCACCTCAACCGCATCGTGAAACGGCCTCATTTGTAGAAAGCGAATCGCGGCTTCCGCGTCGGATAGACCTTGGAGTGGCAGCAAGATCTGTTTCATGGCCTTGACCGGGCCGTTCACGATCAACGTGGCGCAGGGGGCCAGGGTGAGGATGCGGTGTGACACACTGCCGAGTATCCGCTCCTTGATGGGACCAATACCTCGTGCTCCCATCACGATAAGATCGGCTTTCTGCTCCTCGGCCGTCGACACGATCACTTCTGCAGGAGACCCGATTCGAAGGTGTTTCGTCGAGGGGCCTGCGTGCATCGGGAGGAGCGACTGAACCCGATCGAGCAGCCGCTCGCCGTCTTCCCGCATGCTCTGCTCAAGCGTCTTATAGAGCTCCTCCGCCACTTCCGGGACCATCATTGGATATGCCGGCCTTGGGATGTCCAACGCGTGAAGGAGGGTCAGCTGCTCTGCCCGGGCGAAGTATTTCATAGCGTGCACCGCTTCATAGGAATTATCCGATCCGTCAACCGCGAGTAATGTTTTCATCGAGGACGCTCCTTTGTTCCCGCACTTCTGCCTTCGTGCGGGGCAGGATGAAAGTGTTGCTGAAACCAGGTGAGTGCATGCTCCGCGACCTCTTCGAGCGTGCCGGGCTCTTCAAAGAGATGCGAGGCGCCCGGCACGATCACAAGACGTTTAGGGCAGGCGAGAAGTCGGTAGGCTGCTCGATTCATCTCGATGACCGGCTCGTCGTCTCCACCGACAATCAGCAGAGTCGGCGCGGTGACCGACGGGAGATAGGGTTCGGCCAAATCCGGTCTGCCACCCCGTGACACGACAGCGCGAATCGACGAGGGATCGCGGGCTGCCGCCTGAAGGGCCGCGCCGGCGCCGGTACTGGCGCCGAAATAACCGATGCCCAGGCCCTGCGTCCGATCGTCCTGTTCGAGCCAGGCCTTGGCCAACAGAACCCGGTCGGCCAGCAGGTCGATGTCGAAGACTTTGCGGCGGTCTTCCGCTTCATCCGGCGTCAGTAGATCGATCAGAAGGGTGGCCACCCTTCCTTGCTGGAGATGGCGGGCGACGAAATTGTTGCGCGGACTGAATCGCCCGCTGCCGCTTCCGTGGGCGAAGACCACCATTCCGAGCGCCTCAGCCGGAAGGCCGAGGACTCCTTCAAGGGAGAGGGCCCCTTGCGTGAGTCTTACGGTCGTTTCATTCATTGCCGTTCCCACGATCCGGACCCTTCTTTTCTTCACCTTCTGATTACGGACGAACGGCCGAGCGGATGTCGCCACAGTCCGCTTAGTCGAAGCCCGAGGCGCTTCGGCTATTCATCAACTCTGTCTCAACGGTCATGGCAAAACCGTCAGTTTCATGATTGCTGTGGTCATTCGAAGCTCACTGGCATTCCGTAGGGCAGAAAAACAAAATGTACAGTCCCACCCCGAGCCCGAGCAGGACGGCTCCCAGCAGCAGCCACTGTGTCCTTGTCATGGATCCGCCTCCAGTTTTCCGCTACAAAGAGACTCAGCAAGTCTGATGCCGTTGGGTTCTCTGCAGCAATCGCCAGCGGAGGTAGGATTTGCGAGAGTTCTCTACAACATTCGCAAGCCCATAGGGTGGAGGTGCTGTTGCCTTCTGCTACAGAGCGGAAAAGCATACTGTAGCAGGACACCCCCGCGGGTGGATCAGGGAGCTGATGACTCGTAGCAGCTAGCAAGTCGAAGTGCCAATTCGCCTGATCCATTGAGCTATTAGGCATAGCTATCAGCTCTTGGCTCGGTGGCACCGGCCTTGCTGAGGACAGAGAGCGGGTTGATCATTCAGGAGGTCGCATGGCTGAGCCGTTCTTTACCAGGATTCTCGTTCCGGTTGATTTTTCTCCTTGCTCGGAGGAAGCATTTCGCATCGCCCTGACCCTCGCCAAGACATTTCAAGCCGAGCTGCTGCTGCTGCATGTGATCGACACGAGTGCCCTTGCGGCTTTCAACCGGCTTGGGTTGTTGGCGGTGCCGTCCGACGCGCAGAACCAGAAGCGGCGCCTCCGGCACCATGCCCGTTTGAATACGCGGCGGTTGCTTGATTCGGAGCCGACCAAGGGCGTGAGGATCACACGGTGCCTGGCGGAGGGAGTTCCCTTTGTGGAGATCGCAAAGATGGCCCGGATCGAAAAAGTGAACCTGGTGGTCCTGGGCAGTTATGGTGGACGCTCCGGAAGCGTCGACAAGATGTTCTTCGGCAGCACGGCAGAAAAAGTGGTGCGGACCGCGGGTTGTCCGGTTCTCACCGTTCCGCTCCCGCCCACGCCGAAACGATAACTCGAGAATAAGTTGAAAGGGAGGTGTGCATGAGTCGTCAGAAGGCGCAGCAGTGGGGATGGGTTCTTATGCTTGCCGTTACATGCGGGTTCTGGTGGGAGACGGCGGGGCCGGTGTTCTCGCAGTCGGAGCAAGTCGTCGAGGTCACGATCAAGGATTTCAAGTTTGTGACCAAGCAGGGGACGCTCCGCCTCGGATTCCCGTCGGTGATTAAAGTCAGGAACGAGGATGCCGAACGGCACGACTTTGGCTCAACGATGTTTGAGGGCATTCCGACGCAAATCGAGAAAGACGGGGTGATCGTCTATGGACGAGGCCTGAGCGGAGTGTTTCTCGATCCCAAACGGGATGCGGCCATTCGGTTCAACATGTCGCGGCCTGGCCGGCATGAGTTCCGGTGTTCAATCCACCCGAACATGACGGGTGAGCTGCTTTTGCTTAGCGTGGAGGCGGTGTAAGGAATATGCAGGCTGCTGAAAAAGTCCGCCGGCGCTATTGGAAGGTTCAGGCTGAGGCCAAGGCTGAGAGAAAGAAAATCAGGTCTCCGCTCAACCTCAACCTCGACCTCAGCCTGTCTCGCTCGATGCGGCCTTGCTTGTGAAAGGGCGCGTCCAGGGTGAAGAGGCTGTATTTGGCAGACTCAAGGCGGGAGGGTGAAATATCCGCCGGGGTTGGGCGGGTGAGAAGTCTGGTCTTTTTGAGCAGCCTGCCAGGAACTAGGAATATGAGGAGATAACACTTTGATCAAGCGAATTTTGTTTGCCACGGATTTTTCACGGTGGGCCCGGCGGGCAGAAGATTATGCCTGCGCCCTGGCCTGCTCGTGGAGGGCATCCTTGACGGTGCTCAGTGTCGCGGAATTTATGCCGGGGCTCAACCCCGATTACCCTGTTAATCAGCAATACCTGGCTGAATTACTGAAACAGGCCTCGTCGCAATTAGTCGACCTCAAAGGCCGTGCAGAACGGCGGGGCATTGCAGTCACGACCAGGATGGCGACGGGAATTCCGAGTGAAGAGGTGATCACCGCGGCGCGGGCGGAGGATTCGGACCTCGTCGTCGTAGGGACGAAAGGGAAGACCGGCCTTGAGCACGTCTTGCTAGGCAGTACTGCCGAGCGGGTCATTCGCGGAGCCCCCTGCCCGGTGTTGACGGTGCGAACGGAGCAGCCGGTAGATACCGACCAGGAGGAGGGTGCCCTGTCGAGGCCTGTCACGCTGGAGCGCATCCTCGTGCCGGTCGATTTCTCCGATTGTTCCCTCGATGCCTTGGAGTACGCAGTCGTGGTGGCGCAGCAGGCTGAGGCCTCCCTCATGCTGCTGCATGTGCTGGAGCCGGTGTCGTACGGCCTGGACTTTACCCTCGGCCATATCAGGACACGCGAACAGCTTCGCGAAAGCTGGACGAAACGACTGGAGGAGTTGGCGTCCTCCCACCAGCAGTCCCATGTACAGATGAAATCCGGGCTGCGGGGCGGCCTTCCTGTCGATTCAATATTAGATTCTGCCCAGACCCTCCCCTGCGACCTCATCGTTATGGGCACGCACGGGCGCCGCGGGATCTCGCACGCTTTTTCAGGCAGCGTGGCGGAGGCCGTCCTGCGAAAAGCTCGCTGTCCTGTCCTCACGGTGCGTAGCCCAAAGTTTGGACCCGGCCATCGTCGGGTGACTCCGACAGCGATGTCTCCCGTAATGCACACTTAACCAAGGAGTGGGTGATGACGAGTGCAACCAAACAAAAAGGGAAAATGAAACCCTCGATGCGTTCCCCCTTGGCGGCATCGCCACAACCCGTCGGGCTGCCGGCTGGCATGTGGGAACGGATTTCGCAGAAGGCCTTCGAATTGTGGCAAGATCGAGGGTATCGAGACGGACACGATCTCGAGGACTGGCTCGACGCCGAGGCCATCGTGATGGAAGAGATTCATGAAGCTCGCGAGTGAAACGACGGCTGGCCTCTGGGTGCCTCTCGTCCCTTCGCTCGATGCGTTGCTCGCTCGGTTGGAATCCCTTTCGTTGGAGCCGGGGTTGGCCATTCAGCGGCAGATCGCGTTGCGTCTTGCCCTCCAGCCCTATTTTGAGGGCGGGGCCGGAGCCCTGTTATCTCCCTTGCCGCAGGAAACGGAGTTAGCGAACCTCTCACTCTATGCCGACTATTATCCGCAGGACGGGCAGTTGTCGTTGATCGAGCAGTTGCGCGACGTTATCACGGAGCATATCCCACAAGAAGAGCGAGAGTGGTTGGATCCGGTGAAACATTCCTATCTCGATCTGGCCGAATTCCTGTCGGTCGACGAGCAGGACCAGCGCCTGGTCTTCCGCTCGTTAGGAGATGCGCGGGTCTATCGGGTGCCGGACGGAGCGGTCCGCAAGGGACTGCAACCGGGACAGGTCCTTCTCACGCGGCTGATTCGCGAGCCGGGAGATGTGGAGTGGGAGCGGGCGGTGATCGCGGGGGCCGTAATCGTGTTATCCAATGAGGACGGGAAGGGCCTGCTGAACGCCACGCTCGACTATCGGCGAGAGGTGGAAATTTCCGCAGGGTCCTTCGAACTCGGTGACTGGCCGGAGTTCGCCAAGCGCTATGGACATGTGTTGCTGTGGACCTTTGCCCGTATGAGGTTTGCCGCGCTCGTTGACGCTGTGCGAAGTATTCACTATGTGGCAGAAGGGGGGCAGCCGTGTCTGTATGCCTTGGCCCTGTACGATCATAGCGAGTACCGATACATGGTTGAGGCGATAGCAGGCCTTGAAGGGTTTGAGCAGGAAGCGGCGGTCCCTTCCAACGATGGAGCCTCAGCCTCGAAGGACGCGCAGCACTTCGTGCAGCGAGGGGTCTACGGCGCGCTTGAATCTGTGGTGGTCGCAAGACTGATCCTCACGGCGACACAGTTGTGGGTGGAGTGTGATTCGCGAGAGCGGCTTGATGCCATCAAACACAAGCTGGCGGCGACGTTCGGATTCTCTCTTCATTTCCGCGGCGAGACTCATACGCCGCCGCCTCGACAGCTCAAGGAGTCAGAGTTGGCCGTCGGAGAGCCTCTCACGTTGATAATTTCGGCGGACGAAGATCGGGCCCTCTTGAACGGATTCTTAGAGACCCTGTATTTAGAGTGGGCGGAGCGGGCCTGTCCTTCGTTAGGAAACCACACGCCGCGTCACGTCGCAGCCTCAGCAGCCGGTCGCGAGCAGGTCGCTGCCTTGATTGCCAACATGGAGCGCCACGATCCCGGAATCAGGCGTGTCGGCCATGCGGCATTCGACTACAACAAGCTGAGAGCCCATGTGGGAATCGACGAGGTTGCTCGATGACGACTTGGCATAGGCCCGGACTCGCCGAGGCGCTCGAACCCTGTCGGCCTGTGCCGCCGGCCAAACCGAATATCCTCAAGACGCTTCTGGCTGTCCAGACTGTCCTGGGCCATGTGCCGACGAGTGCCATTCCTCAGATTGCGCAGGTGTTAGGCCTGACAGATGCCCAGGTCGCCGGGGTCTTGTCCTATTATTCTGACATCCGGACTCGGTCGCCCAGCCGGCACCTCATTCGCGTGTGCATGGGCGAATCCTGTACGGCCAACCACGGCGGGCGTGTCCTTCGTGCGATCCAGGATCACGTGCGCGTTGCTGTCGGAGACACCACGCCGGAGGGGCGATTCACTGTGGAAAAGATGTCCTGCGCGGGGAACTGCGCGGTGTCGCCGACTGTGATGATCGATGAGGATGTCTGTGGGCGAGTGACCCCTTCCGGCGTTCCGTCACTTCTGGAACCCTATACCTAGATGAAGACGACGCGTCTCTATCTCTCGAACGATACCTCCTCCCGTGCGGCCGGCGCCGGACGACTGGCCGATGCCTGGAGCGAGCGTCCTGAGATTCAACTCATTCGCACCTCCCCGCGCGGAGCCTTCTTTCTGGAACCGATGGTGGAGCGAGATACGCCCAACGGGCGTGAGGCCTGGTTCAATGTGGTGCCGGATGACTTGCCGCGCATCGTGGGCGGCATGGGTGGAACGCCGGTTGCAGGGATACCGTTTCTGAAACAACAGACCCGCTTCACCTTTGCCAACTTCGGCACCACCGAGCCGCTCGCGCTCGATGAATACCAAACGCGTGGCGGACTCAAAGGATTGGAAGCGGCCCGGAGTCTGTCGCCCGAGGCGATCGTCGAAGAGTTGCGCATCTCGCGATTACGAGGTCGCGGGGGTGCTGCGTTTCCCGTATGGAAAAAGTGGCAGGTCGCGCAGCAGACCGGATCGGAGCAGAAGTATGTGGTGGCGAATGCCGACGAAGGGGACGCCGGCACCTATTGCGATCGGATGATCATGGAGGGCGATCCTTTTCGACTGATCGAAGGAATGCTCATCTGCGCCCAGGCGATCGGGGCGACGCGCGGATATATCTATTGCCGGTACGAATATCCAGCGGCGGCGCAGACCATGCGGTTCGCGATTCAGAAGGCGCGCGAGGCGGACTTGTTGGACTTCGACGACTATCCCTTCGATCTTGAAGTGGTGGTCGGCGCCGGCTCCTACGTCTGCGGCGAAGAAACAGCCTTGCTGGAATCGCTCGAAGGCCGCCGTGGTGTCGTGCTGGCGAAGCCGCCCTATCCGGCAGAGTCCGGACTGTATGGCAAACCGACGATCGTCAGCAACGTCCTGACGTTCGCGACGATTCCCAACATCCTGACAAGCGGCGGCGCCTGGCATGCCTCACTCGGCACTGAGGGGTCGCGCGGTACGATGGCCATCCAGCTAGGTGGTCGGGTCAAGCAGCCTGGTCTGGTGGAAATTCCCTTTGGCCTGACGCTCCGTGAGGTATTGGATCGATTCGGCGGTGGCATGGCACCGGGCTCCCGGTTCAAAGCCGTGCAGGTCGGGGGGCCGTTGGGGAGCCTGTTTCCCGAGTCGCACCTCGATATCTCTATCTGCTATGACACGTTTGCCCAGGCCGGAGCCATTCTCGGGCATGGGGGCATCGTCGTCTACGATGATGAGACGAACATGGTCGAGCTGGCGAGGCACTTCATGGCCTTCACGGCGGACGAATCTTGCGGGAAATGTACGCCCTGCCGGGTTGGGTCGGTGCGCGGTCGTGAAATTCTCGAACGGATTCAGAGCGGCCAGGGAACGGCGGAGGATCTCATCCTCCTGTCCGACCTCGGCGAGACCATGAAGACCGCCAGTCTCTGTGCCTTAGGAGGGCGAGCGCCTTACCCGGTAGAGACCGCGATCGAACATTTCGGAGACGAATTCCGAAGTAAGCTGTCAGCCTTCAACCTTAAGCAGTGAGCTGAGGGCCGAAGGCTGATTGCTGAAAGCTGTTCACCATGAACATCACTATCAATGGTCAACGTGTCGTTGCCGACCCAGGCGACACCATTTACCAGGCTGCCAACAAAGCCGGGATCGCCATCCCAGGGCTCTGTGCGTCCGGCCACCTCAACCCCTTCGGGTCCTGCCGCCTGTGCCTGTGCGAGATCGAGGGGCAGAGCGGGACGCCGGCGACCTGTACGGCGCCGGCGCGAGAAGGGCTCGTCGTGCAGACCGAAACCAAACGGCTCCAACGGCTGCGGCGCAACATCATCGAGTTGTTTCTCTCTGAACAGCCGGCTGCCGGTCCCGTGCCGGAGGCGTTGCAGCGCCTGGCTGTTTCTTGTGGAGTCCGTTCTGTGCGCTACCGCGATCCGGAGCGCCGGCTGGTCTATCGCGATGACTCGAATCCGTTCTTTTCTTTCGATAACGCCGCCTGCGTGTCCTGCGCGCGCTGCGTGCGGGCCTGCGACGAAATTCAAGGCACGTTCGCGTTAACCATGATCGGGCGAGGATTTTCGGCAAGACCGGCTGCAGGAGCCGGTCCTTTAATGGGTGAAGCGGCGGCGTTTGCCACATCCAATTGCGTGTCCTGTGGTGCCTGCGTGAAGGAATGTCCGACTGGTGCGCTCACGGAGAAGACGGTGCTGGAGCAGGGCGCACCGACCGGAACCGTGCGCACGACTTGCGCCTATTGCGGTGTGGGCTGTGCGTTCGACGCCGGTGTGCGGGATGGTCGGGTGGTGAAAATGCTGCCTGCAGACGATGGGCCTTCGAATCAGGGGCATGCCTGCATGAAGGGACGGTTTGGTTGGACCTATAACGATGCGCCGGATCGGCTGCGAGTTCCGCTGCTGCGACGCGGCAATGACTGGGAAGAGATTTCCTGGGAATCGGCCTTGGATCGGATCGCGCAGGAGTTCACGCGCATCAAGGACACGCACGGTCCTGATGCCCTCGCGACCATTTCATCCAGCCGGGGCACGAACGAAGAAAACTACCTCTTCGGCAAATTCATGCGGTGCGTGATCGGCACGAACCACATCGACAACTGTGCCCGTGTCTGCCACAGCGCGACCGTCACCGGCATGATGGAAACGCTCGGTGCCTCGGCTGCGACCAATTCCATTCAGGATCTGGATCAGGCGCAGTTGATCATGGTGGTGGGGGCGAATCCGACGGAGTCCCATCCCGTGGTCGGGGCCAGGATCAAACAGGCGCATCGGCGAGGGATACCCTTGATCGTCATCGATCCCAGGCGCACGGAGCTGGCTCGGCTGGCCGATCTACATCTGCAACTGCGACCCGGCACCAACGTCGCCTTGCTCAATGCGATGGGCCACGTCCTGGTCAAGGAAGAGCTTCTCGATCAGGGCTTCATCGCGACAAGGACGGAGGGCATCGAGGACTGGCTCAAGACGGTCTCGGACTGTACGCCGGAAGCGGCCGAAGCCATCACCGGCGTGCCGGCCCATCTCATCTGCCAGGCGGCCAGGCGCTATGCGCGCAGTCGCGCGTCGCTCTGCGTCCATGGTCTCGGAGTGACGGAACATCTCTGGGGCAGCCATGGGGTCATTGCGCTCTGTAACCTGGCTCTGGCCACCGGCAACATCGGAAAGCCCGGCACCGGCATCAATCCCTTGCGTGGACAAAACAATGTGCAGGGGGCTTCGGATATGGGCTGCCTCCCGACCTACTTTGCCGGCTACCAGAGTTTGGACGATCCGAAGCTGACGGCGCTGCATCAGGCCATCACCGGCCGTCCATTGCCCACGAAGCGCGGCATGAAAACGCCCGACATGTGGGACGCGGCGATCGCCGGTCGGCTCAAGGGACTCTGGATCATCGGCTATGACGTCGCGCAGACCGACCCGAATTTGAAGAAAGTGCACGATGCGTTGAAGCGCGTGGAGTTTCTTGTGGTGCAAGATCTGTTTCTCAACGAGACCACGAAGTTTGCGCACCTGGTGCTGCCTGGGGCCTCGTTCCTCGAGAAGGACGGCACCTTTACCAATCTTGAACGTCGTATTCAGCGGATCAGGAAAGCGGTGGAGCCGCCGCACGGGATCCTCCCGGATTGGCGCGTGGTCTGCGAAGTCTCAAACCGGATGGGTTATCCCATGCCCTATCAGCATCCCTCGGAGATCATGGACGAGATTGCGAGGCTCACGCCGATGTTGGCCGGTGTGTCCTACGATCGGCTCGAGCAACATGCCGGGTTACAGTGGCCGGTGCCGACTGCCACGCACGAAGGCACAGCCCTGATGCACCAGGAGACATTTCCAAAGGGGAAGGCGCATTTCGTCGGCGTTGAGTACCTGCCGCCCGGTGAAGCCGCAAGCAAGGAGTATCCCTTCGTGCTGACCACGGGCCGCATTCTCCAACATTACAACTGCGGAGCCCAAACCCGTCGGACGGACATTCTGAATCTGGTCGATACCGATGTGCTGGAAATGCATCCGTCCGATATGGAGAGGCTGCATCTGCGTGACGGTGAGATCATTCGTTTGGTGAGTGCCCGTGGCGACGCCTTGCTCCCTGCTGTGGGGAGTGAACGCGTCCTTCCTGGGCATCTCTTCACCAGCTTTCATTTCCCTGCTTCAACGGTGAACGCATTGCTCTCGTCGAGCGCGGATGAAAGTTCAAAGTGCCCGGAGTACAAGGTGTCTGCCGTGCGCGTGGAACCGATTGAACGGGACGAACTCGATCCGGAAGATGAAGCGGAGCTGCAGCACATGCGACGCCAACTGATCCTGTGAGGGGCCGATGGACCAGCAGAATCCTCCGACGCTGACGCTCGATGCCTACGCGCCGGCTCAAATCGCAGATCGTGTCTGCAAGATCGGGTTGGCGAAAGTCACCACGCTCGTTCCGACGATGATGGCGCTCGCTCTCCTGGCAGGAGCGTTTATCTCGCTGGGCGCTCTGTTTTACACAGTCACCGTGACGACCGGGAGCGATGTAACGGTGCCCTTCGGGCTCCTCCGCCTCGCGGGGGGCCTGACGTTCAGCCTGGGCCTGGTGCTGGTGGTCGTGGGCGGGGCGGAACTCTTTACCGGAAACAATCTCATCGCCATGGCCTGGGCCGTCGGCTGTGTCCGGACGAGCCAGGTGGTCAAGAATTGGTTGTGGGTCTACATCGGCAACCTGCTCGGCGCAGTCGGTACTGCCGCCCTTGTGTTGCTGGCTGGTGTGCAGACGCTCGGCGGTGGAGCCGTCGGGGAGACGATGGTCCAGATCGCGCGCAGCAAGATCGCGCTCGATCCGGTCTCGGCGGTGGCCCGTGGCATCCTCTGCAATGTGCTGGTCTGTCTGGCGCTCTGGTTGTGCATGGGAGCGCGGAGCGTCACGGACAAGATCCTCGCGATTCTCCTTCCCATCAGCGCCTTCGTGGCCTGCGGATTCGAACACTCCGTCGCCAATATGTATTTCCTTCCGATCGGCATCGTGCTGGCAGCCGGCGGTTCAGCCCCGCTTTCCGTCCTCGGAGCAATGAGCAATCTCGTGCTGGTGACCATCGGCAACATCCTGGGCGGGACGATCCTGGTGGCCTTAGTCTATTGGTTTGTGTATCTTCGCGCGGAAGGCGAGGGACATTCGGCCGTGCAGTAGCGGCTGTCCTTTCAATGGAGGTGCAACATGGCGGTTGAAATGAACAAGCAAGAGCCCAAGAAGATCACGGTGAGTGTGATCAAAGCAGACATCGGCGGGTGGGTCGGTCACTCGGCGATCCATCCGGCTTTGATCGAGAACGCACAAGGAAAACTCGCAACGGCCAAGACAAAAGGGGTGCTCGTGGATTATCACGTGACGGCCTGCGGGGATGACTTGCAACTCATCATGACGCACCGTTATGGCGTCGATTGCGAAGCGATCCATCGTCTCGCCTGGGAGACTTTCGAAGCCGGGACTCAGGTGGCCAAGGATCTCCATCTCTATGGAGCGGGGCAGGATCTCCTCTCCGACGCCTTCAGCGGAAATATCAGAGGACAAGGGCCCGGCGTGGCAGAAATGGAAATCATCGAACGGAAATCGGAACCGATTTTGATCTTCATGGCGGACAAAACCTCAGCCGGCGCATGGAATCTTCCTCTGTATAAGATGTTTGCCGATCCCTTCACGACTGCCGGCCTTGTGATCGCCCCGACGTTGCACCAGGGATTCCGGTTCGAGGTGCACGATATCCGTGAGCACAAGAAAATCACCTTCGACTGTCCGGAAGACCTCTACGACATGCTGATGTTTATCGGTTCGCCGGGAAAGTACACCGTCAAGCATGTCTTCTCGCGCGCGGACGGGACCATTGCGGCAGCCTCGTCGACGGAACGGCTCTCGCTCATTGCGGGAAAGTACGTCGGCAAGGATGACCCGGTCATGATCGTGAGAGCGCAGCAGAGTTTCCCCGCAGTAGGAGAAGTGCTGGAGCCGTTTCGCTACCCCTGGATCATCGAAGGCTGGATGCGGGGTTCGCATTACGGGCCGCTGATGCCGGTGTCGGTGAAGCAAGCGACGCCGACCAGGTTCGACGGCCCTCCGCGCGTGGCCTGTATCGGGTTTCAACTGGCCGACGGCAAACTCATCGGACCGCGCGATATGTTCGACGATCCGTCCTATGATGAAGCCCGGCGGGATGCCAATCGGATCGCGGATGTTCTGCGTCTGCATGGCCCCTTCGAGCCGCACCGGTTGCCTCTCGAAGAGATGGAGTATACAACCATGCCGCAGATCATGAAGAAGTTGGAAGGTCGCTGGGCAAAATTCTAGCAGGATGTTGAAAATTCCGGATGCGGCGTTCTCGTGTCGTTCACACTCTCGACGTTGAGGAGGAGTTTCCCGGAGATCGGAAGGACTGTAGGGGATTTTCCGTTCGCCAAGATTCACCGGAAGGGCGAACAACCCACACGAAGTGCGGTCTGTACCTCCTCGGCCCTTCACTCGCTGCGGCCTTGCGGGACGGCTCTTTTGAACATCCTGCGGGTGTTGGTTGTTGTCCGTGATTGCATACATGATGTCTTTGCAGAGTGTTCACGAGGTTTCATAACTGCTTTCTAGGGGGCACAGATGCCGTTGGAGAGAACGACTGTTGGAATACTGGTCGGGGGTGGGCCTGCCCCTGGGATCAATAGCGTCATCAGTGCGGTCACGATCCGCAGCATTCTGGGCGGCTGCGACGTGGTCGGTATCATCGACGGATTCAAGTGGCTCATGGAGGGGAGCACGAGTCAGGTGCGCCCCCTTTCCATCGAAGAAGTCAGTCGCATTCACTTCCGGGGAGGGTCGTATCTGGGCACCTCGCGGGCGAATCCGACGAAGAAGTCCGAGCATCTCTCCAACGTCCTGTCTTCCTTGCTGAGGCTGGGCATCACGCGTCTGGTGACCATCGGCGGAGACGATACGGCCTTCTCATCGCTCAAATTGGAAGAGCAGGCGGCCGGGCGCATTCAAATCGTGCATGTACCGAAGACCATCGACAACGATCTTGATCTACCCAATGGCATTCCGACGTTCGGCTTTCAAACGGCCCGGCATTTCGCCGTCGAGATCGTCAAGAATCTCATGGTGGATGCTCACACCACGTCCCGCTGGTATCTCGCCGTCACCATGGGGCGCAAAGCCGGCCATTTGGCCCTCGGAATCGGCAAGGCCTCCGGCGCCACGCTCACCGTCATCCCTGAGGAATTCGGCGAGCGGCCCGTGAGGCTTCAGCGGCTGGTGGATCTCGTGATCGGGACGATGATCAAGCGTCTCAGCGGAGGGCGTTCCGACGGGGTGATCGTGTTGGCGGAAGGACTGATCGAGATTCTTGACCCGCGAGACCTGGGTGGATTGGATCATGTCGAGCGGGACGAACATGGCCATCTACGATTAGCAGAGGTGGATATCGGCGATGTGCTCCGGCGTGAAGCGACGAAGGGCATGAAAGCCTTGGGACTTGCCACGACGATCGTCGCCAAGAATGTGGGGTATGAATTGCGCTGTGCGGACCCGATTCCTTTCGATATGGAGTACACCCGCGATCTCGGCTATTGTGCGGCGCAGTTCCTTCTCGATCGAGGCACTGCGGCAATGGTGTCGATTCAGGACGGGCGGTTTACGCCGATACCTTTCAAGCGGATGGTGGATCCCGTCACCGGACGGGCGAAAGTGCGGATGGTGGATATCACGGCGCAGTCGTACCAGATTGCGCGCCAGTACATGATCAGGCTGTCCGACGAGGACTTCAAGGATCCGGTGGCACTTGGCCGCTGCGCGGCCCTCGCGGGGATGTCACCGGAGGCATTTCAAAGCCGGTTTCAGCCTGTCGGTTCGAACGTAACGGGAACTCAAGCGAAAGGATGCGCAACATGAACGTGCTCGTGGCGACGGATGGATCGAAGTATGGGCGATGGGGGCTGAACTGGGTGGCCAAGCTGCCGTTCGTCGAGCCACCGCGGGTGACGGCGCTGCATGTGCTCGATATCGGCGCGCTGCGCGCGCCGTTTCTGTCGCAGCCGGTGATGGCCGGCAACGAACGGTATATCCAGGAAGAAATTCAGCGCATGGAAGCGTGCTCGGCAAAAGCTCTCAAAGAGGCCAAACAACAGTTGGCGTCGCTGAAGCTCAAGGGCACAGTCCGCAAGGAACAAGGGGCTGTCGCACCGGTGATCTTGAAACGCGCGCCCAAACGGGACGGGCTCCTGGTGGTCGGAAGTAAAGGACTCGACGCCCTCGACCGCTTCATGCTCGGAAGCGTGTCGACGAATCTCATCCATCATGCGACCTGCCCTGTGCTCGTCGTCAAGGACGAGGCGGCGCCGTTGCAGCGGATCACTTTGGCGACTGATGGATCGGACGCATCGGCCAAAGCGCTGGCGTATGTGCTGACCAAGTTTCAGCCGGATCGTTCGACCGGCAAGGGCAGGCGCGTGCCGATTCACGTGAGCGTCATCCATGTGATGCCCTTCCTCAAGTACCCGGAGCTGAAGGAGGCAGGCCGCCACTTGGTCGAAAAGAGCGTGCGGAAGCTGATCAAGGCGGGATTTACGGCCGAGCCCGTGTGTCAGCTTGGGAAGCCTGCTGAAGAGATCATGAAAGTGGCCTCCAAGCACCGTGCCGATCTGATCGTGATGGGGGCCAAAGGACTGGGCGCCATTGCACGCTTTCTGCTTGGCAGCGTCTCGACAAGGGTGGTCCAGCACAGTTCCTGCTCGGTCCTCGTCGTGAGGTAGCATCGCGGTCATACTCGTCTATTCCGTCAGGGGGGGAGTACTGTCAGTTCTATGCCTGACAGCTTCCTCCGCCAGTCGTTGTTGCTCAACCGGACGAAGCCCTGTGTGAGTGTCCTCTCTCGTCCTGACAAGGCCCTCGCACGCACACCCTTCTATGATACCGACGATCGTCTTTGCGATCAGCGCTGCCATCGTGGTCATGGCCGGCATTTGGCTTGCGCGATTCGGCGATCAGATCGCCGAACTCACCGGCCTGGGCCGGTTATGGATTGGCGTCGTGTTGGTAGCCGGTGCCACCTCGCTGCCGGAGGTCATCACCGATATCAGTGCGGCTCGGCTCGGTGCCCCAGACCTGGCAGTCGGCGATCTGTTTGGAAGCAACATGGCCAACATGTTGATCTTGGGTCTCATCGATATGGTCCATCGACAGAAGCGGATCTGGCAGCAAACGGCGTATGAACAGACCTTGATTGCGACGCTCGCCATGGGGCTCACCGGCCTGGCCGGGGCATTCATAATGTTAAACGGTGGATCGGGTCACGGAGGCCTGGGGTTGGATAGCGCGCTGTTGATCACGATCTACCTGCTGGGTATGAGGGTCGTCTATCGGCAAGAGGACATGCGTCGTCGTCAGAAGGAGCTGGAGCGGGTTGTTGAGGCGGGCGAGGAGTCAGGCGGAGTTGAACCGCGGCGTGCAAGGCTGAAACGCGCGTTCGTCGGATTTGCTCTGGCCGCGCTCGGCATCATACTGGCCGCTCCCTATCTGGCGAGCTCCGCCGAGGATCTTGCTGAACAGACCGGGATCGGCACCACGTTTGTCGGCACTTCACTCCTGGCTCTCACGACGTCGCTGCCCGAGCTGGTGACCGCCCTGGCCGCCGTGCGACTGGGCGCCTACGATCTGGCAGTCGGGAATCTCTTCGGCAGCAATGCCTTCAACATGGCGGCTCTCTTTATTGTCGATGCAGCGTATCGGCAGGGGCCCCTCTTGAGCGTGGTCAGCTCGACACATGTGCTGACGGCTCTGTGCTCGATTCTTCTCATGAACGTCGGGTTGATGGGCATTATCTATCGCGCAGAAAAGCGGTTCCTGCTGATCGAACCGGATGGCCTCCTGATGATCGTGGGCTATGGACTGGGGATGTGGCTCTTGTTTCGGATGGGGGGCTAACGGGGCAAGGACCGCTCGACGTCTGACAACGAGGAGACTGCTTTGGGGCGGTCGATAGACCTAATTTGATGAATTCTGCCGGCCGCCTTCCCGCGAGCTAAAAAGAGAATCGACCGATCCTGTCGTCTGCGATGCGGGGCGTTCTACCAGAACCTTGTTTCAGATTGGCCATTGCCGGTAGGATATCCACTGGAGACCACTCCTCCGCAAATCCTCGGTACGCTCATGAGCCCACGACAACCCCCTCGTAACCCGCCGCGGACCGTAAAACGAGGGAAGCGAGTTCCAGCCACGAAGAATCCAACGGGGGAGGTTATTCCCAATGGGACTTCGAAGGGTGAAAAAGACCAACTAGAGCTCTTGCATCATCTAAAGGAACGAGTCAAGGAGCTGACCGCTCTGCACGGAACCGTGCGGGTGCTGCAGGACAGTACCAAAACGCTGGAAGAGGTCTTCGGGGAAATTGTAGCGCTCATTCCACCGGCCTGGCAGTATCCGGAGGTCACCGCGGCTCGTATCCAGTTTGAGGGGCTGACCCTCATGACGCCATACTTTCACGAAACGGTATGGATACAGCGGGCTCCCTTCGTGACCGCCATGGGAACGAGCGGTTCCATCGATGTCGTGTATCTGGAACAGAGGCCGAAAGAGTTGGAGGGGCCGTTTCTTCTCGAAGAGCGACACCTCATCGACTCGTTGGCCGACAGCGTCTCGTCCTATCTCACGCGCCGGGAGGCCGAGGAGTCCTTGCGGTCGGCCCACGCGCAAATGCAGACCCTGTCCCGCCAGCTCATGCAGGTACAGGAACGGGAGCGCCGGCAACTCGCCCATGATCTTCACGATGAAATCGGTCAGGCCGTGACCGCGATCAAGATGAACCTCCAGACCATGCAGAGAGTCGCTGATACATCGAACATACAGGATACGTTGAACGACAGTCTGGGGATTCTGGACAAAATTCTTCAGCGAGTC
The DNA here is from genome assembly GCA_018971525.1 of Nitrospirota bacterium. GTDB lineage: Bacteria > Nitrospirota > Nitrospiria > Nitrospirales > Nitrospiraceae > Palsa-1315. Next base: position 5,191 of record JAGXAR010000057.1, on the reverse strand, counting down.
AGGGATCTTTCTCTGGACTTACGACCCTCATTGCTGGACGACCTCGGATTGGTACCAGCGGTCCGCTGGTATGTCGAGCGTCAAGCGATGCGGGCAGGCCTCGTCGCCGAGGTTAAGGCTGAGAACGTGCCGCAGGATCTGGAGCCGGACATGGTGGTGGCCTGTTTTCGTATCGTTCAAGAGTCGATCACCAATATCCTGCGGCACGCAAAGGCGACAAAGATTCATGTGACCTTGCGACAGGAGGAGCACTCTCTGGATCTCTGCATCAAGGACGACGGAATCGGTATTAGCGCCAGGGAGACGCCGGGCACGGCTGCCGGCCGCTCGACCCTTGGGTTGCTCGGCATGCAGGAGCGGGCGCAGGCGCTGGGTGGGCGAATCACGATTCAGTCATTGCCGGGTCAGGGCACGGAGGTTCGCGTGCGGATTCCGCTCCGTCCCCGTGAGGCTGCGGAAGGCGGGTAGGGAGGCTTGGAGGCGTCCATGTCGATGCGAGTCATATTGGCCGACGATCATATCCTGATTCGGGCAGGTCTCCGCGCCTTGCTGCAGAGCTTGCCGAATGTCTCGGTCATCGGGGAAGCGAGTACCGGACACGAGGTGGTCGAGGTCGTGGCCCATGAACAGCCGGATGTGGTGCTCATGGATATTGCGATGCCGGGTCTGAACGGCCTGGACGCGACTGCCCGAATCGTCAAACAATGGCCGGGAGTCCGGGTGATCATCCTCTCGATGCATGCGAACGAGGAATATGTCGGACAAGCGCTCGATGCGGGAGCCACAGGCTATCTTCTGAAAGGCGCGGAACCTGCCGAGCTGGAATTAGCCCTTAAGGCTGTCATGCGGGGCGAGACGTACCTGACGCCAAGTGTCTCGAAGCCGCTGGTGGATGAGTACGTGGCTCGTCGAAAAGACCAGGCTGGTTCCCTTCATGATCTCACCCCGCGTCAGCGGGAAATACTGCAATTGATCGCTGAGGGCAGCTCGACCAAAGCGATTGCCCACAAGCTGAACCTGAGCGTCAAAACCGTCGAAACCCACCGAAGCGAACTGATGCGCCGGCTCGGCATCCATGACGTGGCGGGGCTGGTTCGGTACGCAATCAAGACAGGTCTTGTCACGCTGGGGTCGTAGCTCTCGTTCTGCATAAACGCTTCTGTTGCGATCGCCGATCCGCTGCTACGACGAGCCTCAAGCCAGCGGGCTCTCGACGAACCGTCATGAATAATGCGGGATAGCAGAGCGGTATCACGTCGTTCTTCCGCGTCATAGGCGCTGCGTCGCACGGACTCACCGAGGGGCCTTTCCTTCTCCTGATCGCAAGGATTTTCCTCACATTTTCATATGCTTCCTGTGTCTATGTCCCGGTCCCTGACACAAACGGCGCCCCCTTTCCTTGTCATACAGGGCCCAATCGCTCCTCAGGTGATTTTCTTCGTTGTTTCAGGGTTCCCCTGATATCCCCCAGCCAAAGTTTGTGTGAGTGTATGACCAGGAAGAATTCAAGAGTGAATCTCTTGGCTGAGATGGGTATCTCTTCCGAGAACAGTAGGGGGAGAGAGCAAGAACGTTTCACAGGGTTCCCTGGGCAGCCTGAGCAAGGAGGGAAGGAAATGATGACGCGCAAATTTCTATATGGTCTACTCGCGGGTTTTCCGCTGGCGGTCTTGGCCGGCCTCATAGGGTGCAGCGGTGTAACTGCAACCCAGTTGGACGGTAGGCTTCCATCCAATGCAAGCGCCGACGCTCACATGGCAGCGGCGATGCTTTATCAGAGCAAGGCACAACAATTAGAAGCGGAGGCGGATCGCTATGAAGCAACAGCTTCAAAGATCGGGCCCTATGAAGACCCCAAGGGCTTTCGGCGTGGAGGGTTAACGACCGCCGCGCAGTCGAAGCGGGGTGCTGCTGAGCGCATGCAGGAGTTATCTGCAGTCCATTCTGAAAAAGCTCAAACCATGTATGGGATGACGAAGCCGGAATAAGCGATCGAGTAGGTCATAGGGGGTCGGTAAAGGGGCAACGCCGTCGAGGGAGGGCGTTGCCCCTTTCTTCTTTTATCCGATCGGGCAGGATTCCCATCGCAAATCGCTTCGTTTAACCCACCCTGCTACTCCTTCCCTCGTTTCCACGTGAACATAGCCTGTACTGACAGGGCTCTCTACGTCCACGATCAATTCAGTATTGAGCGTTGCCACAGCCATGCTGCTGTCTGGATCGGTACGAACGGAGATGGGCCCTGTTCTGGGGGCAAAACAGACCAATGGCGCCGCAGCGGAACCAGGCCCGGCGCTTCGTTCCATGGAGTCCATACTCTTGGCAGCCCCGTCTTCTTCTGCGACGGGGTAGGACTCCGGTAGGAACCCATCTACCTCTGTCACGGCAGCGGGATTTCCGACCGGGCGCCCGCCTGACAGTCGATCAAGGAGCAGACGACCGACCGATGAAATCGCGGAGGGCTTGGGGGGTACCGAAGAGGCGGTGGCAGGAGTCCACCTTCCTTTTTCATCTGTGGCGGCTTCCACGAGTTGAATGATCGTGGTGGTTCGAGTCGGTGAGATACAGGCAGCCACAACCCGGAGTCCCGCATTGCCGGCCATGAGCTTTTCTACGGTGGCAATGGATCCAGGACAATGGATATGCGGGATCACAACCGTGCCGAGCCCTTCGAGGACTCGATGCCTTCGCTCCACTACGGCAAGGCTCGCGGTCAGCGGCAGCACAGCAGGCATGGTTCCCTCGGTCACCGTGACGGGACTTCCGAGCACGTGCGCAGTGGATTGCTCCACGATGTCCATGACTTCTTTCAGATCGACCGTTGCGGGAACCCCATATGAATTCACCAGCGAGGCCGGGGTGCTTGCGCATCCCGAGAGCAGGAGGATACTCGCCAGCAACAACGCACAGAAGCCGAAGCCCGAACCATCGAGATGTTTCATGCTGTCCTCCCCAAATAAAAAACGTCCCCGGCCGCAAGAGGCCTGAGGACGTCCTTGTCCAAAGGTCGAGGTCGTGAGACCCGACGGGGAGGCATCATCGCCCCCGGTGATTCAGCTCAAAAAAAAAGTCCTCGCCCGCTTTCGGGCAAGGACCTCATTGTCCTGCTCATTCAGTCAGAGACGTCATTGTCTCTGTCACACTTATCTCGCATCCTTTTACCACTCAATTTGGGAGTAGTCAATCCCTGATCGACAAGGATGGCTTTCGAGCGGGAGCATGGGAAATATATATGAGACCTATCCGTTCCCTGCCTGATCGAGATCCTTCTTTTCAGGAGAAGTGGAGATGGCTGACTTTCGCCCGTGGCTCTTTAGCCCGAATTATTCATGACGGCTTGTCGCGAGCCCGCTGCCGGAGGCTCGTCGTCTTGGTGGATCGGCGATTGGAGCAGAAGCGCTGATGAATCAGGCGGGTTAGGGTGAGTCGAAGGTCCAGATCGCAGAGAAAATCAGCATATGCTGGGCAGGGGTCAGGCCAACCACGCCGGGGCCGATCTCACCGCCTTTGAAAAATCCTCCGCCCGGTCCGCGGGACTCATCGAAGCGATACTCCATCCGGAGAATCGTGTTGGTCCATCGGTAGGGCATTCGATATTCCACGGTCGTCGTGACGGCCGTAATGAATTGTTCAGAGCCTGTCATCCGGCCATTCCGGTCCCAATAGAGTTCAGGACGGAGAGCCAGGCTCCAGGGTCCGGAGAAATTCCACCGCATGGGGAGGGCCGCATTTGTCCAGAAAGCCCTGGGGCTCCCGGGCGTTGCGGCCATTTGCTCAGTCCCAATCTGGTAATCGAGCGCGATGAGGAACGGACCCTCTCTCCATTCGACGATGCTGTCGGAGAAGAGACGCCAGAATTCCAACGACGTCGCAGCTTGGTCCGGCCCATAGTAAATCGTTTCTTTGACCGTCAGGCTCGACGTGACCTTGTACGCTAGTTGCCCCCCGTAACTCGGAAGGTCGTTGGCATGGGCCAAATGGAAGTATTCGTTGATCACAAAGAATGTGCCGCTCAACTGGGTGGTAAAGGGGTAGCTCACATTGATGCCGAACATCAGATAAGGCGTGTAGTCCCCGCCCCAGGGTCTGGTGTAGTTGATGTTGTCCTTGGCATAGAGCGAGTCGTACCCGATGAAGCTGTTGAACAGACCGCCCTGGATCGTAAGCCCGTTGCCCACCGGTGCCAGATAGGACAGGTTGGCCCGCCCGAAGTGCCTGAGTTGATCGGAAAAGCCGACTTTAGGCTCGTTCACGGCAAAGCCGAAATCCTTGGCATCCTGCCCGCCGTGGCCCATGAGTTCCATGCCCCAGCGCGACTGCTCCGTGGCATCTTTCCTGACATAGGCCCCTGCCATGTTCAGGTCGAGTTCGTTGACCCGTGGCGTCGTGCTTCTGTTGCGGAATAAATGATTGGCGGGAAAGTTAAAGTCGAGCGAATAGCCCAGATCGACGAATCCCCCGTAGTGCCAGTCAGAGCTCGCGGTGTCGACTTTTTGCTCCGCGGTGCGAAGAACAAACCCGTCCATCCGGTGCTCGGGCTGGTCCCCTGGAGCAGGAAGTTCCAACGCCGCGGCAGGAAGGGCCAGTGCCGCCAAGAACATGATCAACGCCGAGTTGCTTACCCATATGACCGGTCTCGTCATCCTGCCGCTCGATATTCCGTCAAAAGGCGTCAAGGAATGAAGTTCGTATAAAATTGCGCACATCGTATGCGGGATGAGATGCCGCGTACAAGAGCCAGGCGGAGTACGCGCACTCAGCTATGAGACATGGTAGAGTTGCCTCGCGACCGTGACGATCACCGTCATGGCGCAGCTGCAAGCGTCTTCGCGATGGCAATGACCGGAAGTTCACCCCCCATCCCTTCTCATTCACGTGGTTCTGACGCGCCGGTATGGCATGCGCTGTCTGCGCCGGAGGTCGCCCAGCGGCTGACCGTTGATCCGCTGGTCGGCTTGAGCGCCGGTGAAGCCGCGCGCCGGATCGCTCAATGCGGCCTGAACGAAATCCGTGAGCGCCCACCGCGCCCGCTCTGGCGCATGTTTCTCGATCAGTTCACCGACTTCATGATCCTCGTTTTGATCGGGGCGGCGATCATTTCCGGGATCATCGGCGAGCCGCCAGATGCGATCGCCATCGTCGTCATCGTCTTGCTCAACGGGGTGATCGGTTTTGTTCAGGAGTACCGGGC
>JAGXAR010000151.1 GCA_018971525.1 Nitrospirota bacterium | reverse complement strand
CAGACCCCAGCGGTACGGGTGAACACATACACGGCACCACTGTTCGGAGCGCTATTGTCCGCTTGATTGCCATTGACGCCCGTCGCATTACTCGCCTCAAACAGCCCTGCCACAGCTAGACTGTCGCCTGCGAGAGCAATGCTGATCCCGAACTCGTCCCCGGCATCGGTGTTGGAGGCTTTGAGATAGGCCTGCTGGGTCCAGACCCCAGCGGTACGGGTGAACACATACACGGCACCACTGTTCGGAGCGCTATTGTCCGCTTGATTGCCATTGACGCCCATCGCATTACTTGCCTCAAACGGAGCTCCCACAACTAGCGTGTCGCCTGCGAGAGCAACGCTGTACCCGAACCCGTCACCGGCATCGGTGTTGGAGGCTTTGAGATAGGCCTGCTGGGTCCAGACCCCAGCGGTACGGGTGAACACATACACGGCGCCGGCGCTCGGGGCACCGTTATCGGCTTGATTGCCATTGACTCCAGAAGCGCTGCTCGACTCTTGGCGGGCCCCCACGACAAGAGTGTCACCGGATAGAGCGACATCATATCCGAAATCGTCATTTGCGTCGGTGTTGGAGGCTTTGAGATAAGCCTCTTGGGCAAAGAGCGGCAGGCCGGCATCGTTAAAGGTAGCCGTTATCGTGGTGCTTTGATTCATTGTGACTACACAGGTACCAGTGCCAGAGCAGCTGGCGCCGCTCCAACCAGAGAACTGGGCACTGGCGGTCAATGTGATGGGCGTGTCTTTGTTAAACGCCGCTGTGCAGGTGGCACCGCAATCGATGCCGGTTGGGCTCGACGTCACGGTTCCAGTCCCGACCAGCACGACAGAAAGTACCGGTAGGTTGAAGTTGGCCGTGATGCTGGTATTGGCCGTCAGCGTGAAAGTACAGGCTCCGGTGGCGTTACTGCAGCTCGCCGTCACGCTGCCGGTCCCATTGGTCCAGCCGGAGAAATTCGAGGCACTGTTGGGCGCGGGAATAATCGAGATCGGCGTCCCAACTGGATAACTGCCGCAAGGACCCGCGGCCCCGCCATTTGCGGTGCACTCCACGGTTCCTCCTCCCCCGTTGGCAGAGACGGTGGGGGCGTTGACAGAGAACTGCGTTACATTCAGCGCGAAATTGGCCGTCACAGACGAATCCGCACTCAGGGTCACCGAACAAATGGTGATCCCGGTGCAGTTGACGCTCCCGGTGCCATTGCTCCAGCCGGTGAAGATCGTGCCGCTGTTGGCGGTCGCTTGAAGGACCAACGCGGTTCCGCTCGCATAGGTCGTGGCACATGCACCGAATATCGCCCCTCCATTGGTGCTGCAGGTGACCGTCCCTGTTCCCGCTCCAGCTGTTGAAGTCGTCAACGTGGCAGGTGGCGGTGTCACGGGGAACGTCGCTGTCACAGACGAATCCGCATTCAAGGTGATTGAGCACGTGCCCGTCCCCGTGCAGCTCGCGCTGCCGGTGCCACCGCTCCAGCCGGTAAATCCGGTTGCAGTCGCCGTCAACGTCACAACCGCACCAGTCTGAAAGACGTAGGAACAGGACCCCGTCCCGGCGATGCAGTTAATCCCAGGCGGGTTTGACGTCACCGTGCCGGCGTTGTTGATTGCCACCGTTAACATCTTGAGTGACGCTTGGAGCTGAGTGGTTGCCGCCGCGTTCGAGACGAGCGTGGTTCCAGCCGGAAGGGCCGGCTGAACAGCTGTATCAAAATTTGGGTTAGTGAACGCCGGCACGAGGGCGCTGTTGAACCCCGTGGGGAGTGGTTGAGGAAGCGTAATCAGCGTTGGGGTTACACTGGTGGCAAGGGTCATCAGTAGCTGTGCCAGGTTGACAACCTGAGGATCTGTAACGCTCGTGACTCCGAGGAGAGCCACTGTTGTGAGAACAAAAGAGGAATCGTATGGACAAGTTTGTGCTGCGCCGATTTGCAGCGTACCAATGAAGAACTTTACTGTATCGCCAGGCTGACACTGATAATGACCCCCACCGCTGGTAAAACCGCCCCCCGGATTCGACGTCGTGGTATAGCGCAGGCCGTCTATCGGGCTATCCACTATCGTAGGGCTTACGGGCGCCGCGGCCGGCGTAGTGTCTCCGCCTCCACCTCCACCGCCGCCACACCCGCCAAGGAACAGGCCTGCGATCAGCAATATCAGTAACATTGGGAATGATGTTCGTCGTGGTAATCGTGGCAAATTCGAGCTCCTACTGGGGGTTCGACTCAATCTGACAGCACTAGACAGTGGCCGTGCATTTACATACATACCGCAATCTCAGATTATTTCGAAATTATGCACTGGAGGGGGAGACCAACCTTTGGGGGGATAATAGAAACACCATACTTCTGATAAGAATATATTCTTCGTTAAACGATCTTCGCATCGTTACCGACAGCTATATTATATGAAAAAGAAGAGAAGAATCGACCCCCGGTATACCTCCCATGGCGGTCATGATTCTGGAATCCAAACTTCAGAGCTAAATAACTAGCGTGGTGATGCTGAGCCGTACAATTAATTCTTCCGTCGAAGCGGCTCGTTTAACATGTTTACCACCTTGGCTCATGGCTTCGTGCAGCGCTCGATACGTTCTTTTCGTGGCGAAACTGAAGTGTATCGCCGTCCTTTCATCCTTTTGTTTTTCTCAAGATGCGGAGTGAGTGAGCCCCAATTGCGCGCGTCCCAGGAGGCCTTTCAGAGGGCGCGCGTTGTGCGAATACCGGAAGTTCGTCGGACTGCCCTCTTCCTCAGTACTCCCCGCTAGCAATAATTCTTCCTGAGTTTGAGTCCGAGCGCCGTGTATGTTCCGGGAGGGTGAGCCCACGCTTGATGACATTGCCTCCTATCCCCTTGGCCTCATACAGCGCGCGATAGGCCGATTTGATCACCAGGCTCAGCGTCGCGCTGTCGCTCAGTGTTCCTGCCACGCCGATACTCAGGGTGATCGGGAGTGCTTGGTCGCGTGATCCGGCTTTCTTGGTCCCACGCTGGTTTTCCCAGACCCGATCTCGTCCTCGGAGGAACAGATCGATGGTGGCGATCGTTTTCCGGACTGTTTCCAGCGTCATCAGGGTTTCTGTCGCGGATTTTCCAGGGAACAGTACAGTAAGTTCCTCTCCGGTTGTACGGAAGACCTGTCTCTCAGTACAAGCGGCCTGAACTCTGGGTGCGACCCGTTTCAGAATCTGTTCACTGACAGATTTCCCGTGGGTGTTGGCATACTGGGTCAACTGGTCGATGCTAATGACTGCGATGGAAAATCGTTTCCCGAGTTGTCCGATCGCTTCGGCATAGGCCAGACAACCGGGAATGCCGGTGAGTTCGTCGCGGTAAGTCTGCTGATAGAAGGATTGAAGCGATGTGACGAAGAGAATCAGTCCGGCCGTCATGAAGAAGTTTGTCGGTTGCCAGCCGGAGCGGCTCGTATGATAGGCCACGAAAACGGCAAAAAGAGCCCAGATTGCCCCTCCCTCCCGTGGGTCACGATGCAGGATGAATCGAATGAAGTGCAGCAGCAACGCTGTGGCAAAGGCAAACAGCGCCGGCTGCGGAATCGGCGTCCATTCCGTGTACAGCGAGGGGATGTACTCCCCTGTGAAGGAGGAGGCCAGGTCATGCTGGTCCGTAAGGCAGAGCCAGAGCAGCAGAAAGGGTTGGGCCAGGACGAGTCCCACGCGTGTCACGCCACGAAACGTCGAGCGGGAGTCTTCTCTGATGATTGAAAAGGCCAACAGATTGAGAGGGGCGAGAAAGGCGGTCATGGCGACAATCGTCTGGCTTACGGCTGTCTGATCGGTACCGATAGCGGGGAATAACACCAGGGCTCGATCGGCGAGTGCCAGCACAAGCAGGGAGAGGATCATGCGACTGCTGGCAAAGTACCAGCCAAAGATGAGCCCAAACGTGAGGACAAGATACGGCAGAGCTGCGATCGGCTGTTGCAGCCATGTTGGGAGTCCCTGGGGACGGAGAAATCCGATCGCGGTGACAAAAATCAGCCCTCCAGGAAAGAAAACAGCGAGGAAGGATTTCCAGAGCAGGCTCAGCATGGCTCGTACCTGTGTAGAGAGAGGTCTGGGAGCTTCTCGGGTGGTGCCAGATCCATACCAGCTGGTCCCTGCCTAGGGAGTGGGCTGCAGCGGACGACGACGCTACAATCCTACTAAGTGATGGCATTTCCATTGAAAATCCGGTGTCCGCCGGCCGCCTTGTCAAGGAGCCGCGAGGGCGAGGGCTGAGTCAGGGCCGTTTTTGAACAGTCAGAGGAGGTGTTAGACAGGGTAAGCGAGAGACGGCTCGTCAGCTTGAAGCATTCGCGATACTTCCCCTGGTCATCCGGAGGGCACCCGAGGTTCGATCTACGGTGATGGTGACCGCTCCATCTAATACTTCTAATAGCAGTTCCCCAGCCAGCTTTCGGCGCCAGCCACGGAGAATGGGCACATCGAGAGCTGTCCGATTTTGTTTGGCTTCCACAAGTGTTTGCAGGTCGGCACTGGTGGCGAGCATGGTGGGGGCAATCCCCTCCTCTGCAGCGCGGGCCTTCAGCACGGCTTGCAGGAGTTCGACGATGCCGGTCGATTCAGGATCCGGTTTCCGCTCTCGAGGCACCTCTGGCCATGCCGACGGTGGAAGCGCCAGTGCCGAGGTGATGGTAGCGAACAGTTGATCTCCATGCCGGTCGACATCGGAGGAATGGACGCCGCGGAGACCACGGAGCTCATGGACCGATTTGGGTGGATGGCGTGCGAGTTGGAGAAGCACCTCGTCTCGCATGACGCGTCCGCGAGGCACGTTCCGGCGTCGAGCTTCCGCTTCTCGCCAGGCAGCCAGTTCACGAAGCACCGCAGCCCCTTTGGGCTTGAGTGTGTCCCACCCGCGAATTCGTTGGTAGCGCTCCTGGGGCTCTCGACTTTTTTCTCCCACCGCCGATTCGAGGCGTGCGAATTCCTCACTGACCCACTCCAAACGACCGAGGGTGCTCAGGCGATCCTGCAAATGCGTATGGATTGACAGGAGGAATTCGACATCTTCTAAGGCGTACGCGATCTGGTCAACGGAGAGCGGCCGTGCACTCCAGTTGGTAAAGGTATGGGCTTTGGCCAGCTTTGTGCCGTGGAGTCGCTGGACCAAATTCGCATAGGCAACTTGAGCGCCATACCCGACCATGGCGGCGGCGATCTGGGTGTCGAAAAACGGCTTCGGGATCTGCCCGGCATGTGTGGCAAACAGATCGAG
>JAGXAR010000150.1 GCA_018971525.1 Nitrospirota bacterium | reverse complement strand
TTCTCGAACACACGCTGATTGGGTAACCGCATGGGGCGGCGACTGCGATTGAGGAGACCGGCCTCCCCCGCCTCATGAAACCGGCGTACCCACTTCCGGAGTATGGGGCGGGAGATCCCGCACCGTCGACACACCAGGCCTGCGTCACTTGTTTGCTGATAGAGCTGTACCCAGAGACGTCGCCTGCGCATTTCGGAGTTCATCGCCCTAGTTTAGTTGAAACGATGTGTGCGGATCACACATCTGTGAGGAGGTACGGCTCAGGGAATGCCGTCTCAGGGATTCGTGCACGGGAGTTCTTCCGGCGGGACTCGGTGATGATGTCGTAGAGGTCTTGCTTCGTGCAGAGACCCTTCCGTTCGAGCACTTCCACAATCGCGGCGATCTCCCACATGTTGGAGACGGTCGCCTCTTCGATAGACATGCTTTCGCGTTTGGGGCGGTCGTCACTCATGGATTTCCGCTAGATTCACCTCTACAGTCATTCTTTACTTATTGAGAACGCTCTTGCATCTTCCACCCAGTCGATCTCTGACGCAATAAGACTGCGCACAAGACTTAAGAATGAAGTCTTTCCATAGGTATCTGACGCGCTTACCATCTGTTTCCCGATAGATCCAGATGACTTAGTAGATGTGATTGGAATTGGAAGCGGTGTCATAGAGGCAATCACTCGGATCATTTCGGCTGAGATCACAGAACCAGAAGACAATCTGGCAGTTGCTCGAACACCCTTTGCCCGCAAGTCATCGCTCGGATACGTCCAGATTTCCCCCGCACGTAAGCGTGGGTTCTGAGCGTATTGATTAGGAACAATTTGCTCAGCATTGAATTCCATGTCTATTCCATAGATATAGACATAGGCGTCTCTTGAGGTGATCACAGAAACGATAACTTCATCACCATCTGTGAAATGCGATCTATTGAGTCGAATTGAGACTGTAAACTCCTTGTCGTGGTTGGGAGGGTCCGGTGCAATACAGGTCTCAATGGATGCCTGATAAAGGCATCCAATACAGTCGCCGGCGTCAACAAGACCAGCACGTATGACCTTCTCCTTTATTGTTCTACCAAGCTGTGTGGCGCGTAACACTCTTTCTGTCAATAGCGCATCCCCTTTGAGGGTGTTCGCCATTTCGAGATCGACATACCGCTGTTCAAGTTTAGTTCCGAGTACTCGCTTCATTGCCTGGCTACGCGCGTCCATGACGGCGCGGGCCAAGGCTTGATGTTTTGTGTCCTGATCACCGAATGGAACGTTCACAGTCGAAGCTACCCAGGTGCAATGTTCCGCATCCGGCCCTAAAATCGTCGCATCTATGCCATTAATGTAATCCGCTGTGAATGCAGGAGGGAGATTGGGCTGACTAGATTGAGTGGAATTGACACAAGATACTTGCGAGAGGGACAAGCCGATGGCGAGACCTACAGACCATAGCGCGTGTGAATTCATAGATTATTCGAGCAGAGTAATGCCTGTGTCTATTACCTCACTCGGGCCGAGTAGTTGCGGGGTTTGGTCATTATTAAATTCACGACGCGCCGTTTTTTCGACTTGCGGTCGTAAATACTCAAATAGCTCCGCCACTTCGATCTTGCCGTCCTTATTAGTATCGCCGTCACCTTGTAACCCTTTTAGAAAGAAATAAGTTAGCAGCCCATGACGCTTTTGGTCGTATGTGCTGGATACTTGCTCGCCGGTACTAGCTGCAATGACCAGCGTCTTTCCATTCGCCAAGACTGGATTTTTAACTTCCGTGATGATGGGGCGCATTCCTTTCGCGATCACTGATCGTCCTCCCGCCCCTGAGAAACAAGAATCGACAACAACAACTATCTCTCTCGCGGGCAAGTCGGATAGTTTCTGGTAGAGACGCTGGAGTGGGTACCCAGTGCTTTCAAGGAAGACTGGGTCGCCATCATAAGGAACCAGATAAGCTTGTCCTGTCTTGGCATTGGGTGCCCCATGCCCCGAGTAATACACAAACACGGTATCGTCCTTCTCGACGCGGTTAGGTAGCCAGTTTTCAAAGTACTTCTCAAAATCACTTTTCGTCGCGTGGCCGTTCACGAGCACAGCAATGTTGTTCTCCTCAAATCCCATGCTACTAGACAGATAGCTGGAAACAACCTTCGCATCCTGTTCGGCATAGTCAGCCTTCGGTAACTGGTTTCGATAGGTTTCGACGCCAATCACGATTGCATGAGCGTGAGATTTGCGCGTTGCCGGCCGAGCAGGAGGAATATCGACGTCAATTGGAGTCAGTGGAGGAACGTTTTGAGGAAGAGGAGTGCTGCTGGCCGCGCTTGCAGAGATGTGTGTCGCAGGTTTTAGGGTAACATTGACCTCATTTGGATCAACGCCATAACCCTTCTCGCTTATCAAATCAATTCCAAAACCTATAAGCCCGCCAAATAAAATGTTTCCCCACACCCACCCACCAAGCTGCCTGTTTAATCTTACGTCCTGTGCTTCGTAGCCCTCTTTTTCAATATGAATGGTACCTTCTTTGCCGCGTCGGATTGGTACTGTCACTTGATTGGAGGTTATGTAGGACTGACCATTTATGGTTGCGGTCGCTCCTGGAGGTATGGTGGCCAATGTCACATCTACACTGCTACCATTCACGATGGTGGCGCATCCTGATGTCACGTTAAGGAGGAGCAGCAATGCTAAGAATGGCAAGAGAATCATCGAATCCCTCGTTTGTGAGAGCTTATAGGGGGTGAATATGCCTAAATTCTGTGGAGTACGCTATCCAACTTAAGCGGTATGCACCAACGTTCAATTAGGCGCGGAGCGGAATAATGGTATTTCATCGTCGAGGGTGAAGTTAGACGATCATCACGGCAAATTCGATCTAAATGCTGGTGTAGCCAGTTAGGGCGGTAGGGGCGGATCGAGAAGGGCATGAACGCCTCGCCGGGAGGCGAATTCTAGGAGGGTGGCGAAGGAGGCGCAAGAGCCTGACGCCCTGCGTTTATCTTCTAGGCAAAAACACGTATAATAGCCCTGGGCCGCTCAAGGATGACCCTAGTGAGGGCGCGCATTCCATACCGCAGCCTTCGTCTTCGCTACCTTCCTGTCCTTCGTGCATAGGCTCCTCCAGCACTGTATCCGATTCTGGAAGAAGTGCTGAATGGAAACAGGAATGTAGACGCGAGCGTAGTAAAAGTACGACACTTCTAGCTTGATGAGGCTTAAGATGGCAGTAGTGATGAGATATAAGCCGAAGCCGAATCAGAAGTCCTGTGACTGACGGTACGGACATTTAAGGCTATGGAACAACGACCTCTCCTGTGGCTTTGGCTTGCATTCTTCGCAATGACCATAGGCTGCAGGGCTGAGATTCATCCGGTCACGACCGGATCCTTCAAAGCCCTTCCGTCAACGGGCGAGCGAGTGTTGGTGGAGGGCAGTGAACTCGCTGTCGTGAATGCCGTGGCCGCATGGTTCGAGGACCGTGGCCTGATCGTGATCGAGCAAAAGAAGCTCCGTCAATACTTGGGCAATGACGCTCTGCGCCAGTGTGGAGAGGATTGCTTCCGGACGGCAATGATCGATGGCGCCCGAGCGTTGGGCGCAGACGAACTTATTCTTACGCAATCATCGAGACTGCAAGCGCCGGATCGATTGACGGTCTCTCTTCAAGGTCTTGTGGTCCGGACCGGCGAGGATCTGTGGAATGCATCCGGACAGCTCGTGATTCCCCACACTGCTCTGAATGAGCAACAGATCACACAAGAACTGGCCACTGTCGCTTGCCATGCCCTTGCTACAGTGTGGGGGTACCGACCCGCAGGCTTCACCACCGAATCCTCGGTAGATTTCTGTCACCTCCCGAATTACCATCCTTGATGGCTCCAATCGAAGCCGGTGTGCGAGCCTCCTCACAACCTTCTCACCTCACGGAGCCTGCGGGAGGTCCGTGGACCTGAAAGAGATAAAGAAGAGGACGATGTATTGATTGAAATATGCGGATCCTTCGTGCCACGGCGTCGAGCGGATGAATCGGCCCGTAGCGGATTCATAAATATCGATCCTGTAGCGCATATAAGCTTTCTGTCGCTGAGCCTTAAATAGCGCGAGCTCAGGCAGTGCAATCGGCAAGAGGCTACCTTGGATCGCCGGCATTCCGAAAAACGTTTGTGCCTGATCTGTTCCCAGAGCCAGGACGAGCAAGCGCAGGAAGCAGGTGGCCTGATGACGACTTTGCTGCAACGGAAAGCCCAGCACGCCCAAACGCCCCTCGGCGAGACCATGGACGACAACCAGACCTGTTGCCGGCGTGGGGACCACAGGAAGAGCATTCGGCTCGGCTATGAAACGGTCTTGGAGCAGGAGCCGATCAGTCGGGAAAGCCGCCACTTCCACAGCCACCGATTCTACCGGAGAAAGCGGTAAGCTCAGCGCATTCATGCTGCGTTGAACCGCATAGCTTAAGAGCAGTTCTTCTATGGCCGTCCGAGGGGTACGCGTCGGTTCTCTGCTGATGGCGCATCCCACAAGTGCTGCGAACGAACACAGTAGGATTCCGACACGAGCGGCACGATCTCCTGGAAGCCCGGAGTATCGCATTCGTGGTAGCAGTGCTCCTTGCAATCAGTGTACAAGACGAGGAGGTCGCGCACAAACTTCCCGAAGAAGACAATGGCCGGCCCACAAATATCAGGCAGCAGAAGATAGGTCTGTTCGGATGACTGGAGCGAGGCATCGACGTTCCCTTCCCCAACAGGCTTTCCGCAGAACCTTCCATTCCCGCAGATCCCCCAGCAGCACGATTCCCTTAAAGGAAAGGGACTGGTTTCGAAAGGAAGGACAACCCATTCCTTCAAGGGACCACATGTCCCGGATAGCTTATTTTCTTTTCTCCCCGGCTGCGCCATAAGCCCGCACCATTTCAGGCATGACAAAGGAACCCGAGTCATCTGCTGGCTTGGCACACATGTTGCTCCAGTTATTTGTACAGACACAAACAGATGGGCGTTATTGTCCTAATCTGTAACAAGATGAAAGGAGACACCGCTATGATGAATGACAACGCACGCTCCCTCATCGTGGGCGCCACGGCTCTTGTAATTGGTGTCGGTACGGGTGTTCTGTTTGCTCCACACTCTGGAGCGCGGACGCGGCGACACCTAAGAAGCTTCGCAGAAGACATGGCTGAAGATACGGCAGAAGCTGTTGATAAGGTCATTGAACGAGGGAAACGCTTGGTGGCCGTGTGACAGAGCCTGGGCAGAACTGCAATGCAGAATTGAGATGATGGTTCACCT
>JAGXAR010000056.1 GCA_018971525.1 Nitrospirota bacterium | reverse complement strand
TAATCCACTTCTGCGTGTACCACGACGAACACCGTGCCCTCCTTCATGAGCCCGGCCACTGACAACTCTCGCTCTTCAAGATACTGCGTCCGCGCCCGCTCGAAATACTTGAGATAATTCGCGTAGTACACCACCCCGCCGCAGTCGGTGTCTTCGTAGTAGATGCGAACTTCCATAGGAACTCGTCGTTCGTATCTCGTGAAGCGTCGTTCGCTAAAGACGCTTGATGAGATTTCTGAGCATCTTAGACTCGTGGTCAAGCTTCTCTAAAAGGTTGTCCTGCCCGGTTCCTGCAATGAACCCCAGATCGTGAGCGATTTCAATGTGAGTCTCCAGTTCTGCGCAGGAGCCAAGAGCGATATACAGAAACTGGCGATACTCTGCGTTATGCTTTCGATTGAATCTTTCTGCTATATTCGCCGCGATTGATACAGCTGCGCGGCGCATTTGCGAGACTAACCCATAAAGTTCTTCTCGAGGAATGCCCTTGGTCAATTGATACACATCGAGCACTATTCCCTTGCCTAGCTTCCACACCTCAAGATCACGAAAGTTTTTGATCTTGTTCATTTCTATTCGTAGGCCGACTCTTCCACGAGATGCACTTCACGCTTCACGAAGGACGTTTTTTATACGTTCAGCGTCGGAAACTTCGGCAACGACGTGTCACTGACGCCCGACAGCTTGACCACAACTTCGTACAACTGCTGCACTCGCTCGGGTTTGACCGGCTCGAAGCCGTGGCCGAGGACGGCATGGTTGGCGGCGTCGAGCAGCGGTTTCATCGTCGGCCACTCGCGCAGAAAGGCTTGGCCCATCTCGTCGCCCAATCCAGCCAGGGCCCGAAACTGCGCCTGCAAGGGCAGTTTGTACTTGCCGTCGAGATCTTCCAGGTAACAAGTCCGACAGGTTTCTTGCAGCGCCTGCGGCAATTGCTCCACCTGCACGTCCCAGGTTTTGATCTTGTGCTGCTTGAACAGTTGTCGTTGGGCGAATGCTTCGAGCGCACGAACCAACGAGACCATCGCGGTTTCCGGATCGTGCGTGCCTTGCAGTCGCCGACCCGCATGGGCCAGCAAATCGGGAGCCTGCATGTCTTTCACTGGAGCAGGATCGAGGACGAGCTTTTCCAGGAATCCCGCGTTCGCTTTGATGGCTGGTAACAGCGACGTGAGTCCAGGTGGTCCGCCCCACAGGGACGCCATCTCGAAGGCCTTCACTGCAGTCTTCAGCTTCTCCCAGGCTTGACGGTAGTGAAATCGCTCCCACAGATCGTAGCCATCCGCCAGGTCTGCAAAGGCACGGTAGAGAGGTTTCTGCCCGCCGCTTACCCGCGCTTCGACCGCGCGAAACAGCTTCGCCGCCGCGGCAAACAATCCCCGGTTGAACAGCTCACAACCATCGCGACGTGAGACAGACGCGGCCTCATCCCAAGGATTCCCCTGCGTCCATAAGAACGGCTGCCCGGCGAGATCAATCCTGTCCCCCTCCTGCCCCTCTCGCGCCGGCACGAGCGACACGATCCGCGAACTCACAGGCAGGGTGACCAACGTCAGTGCACCCGCCATGGCTGAGGTGGCTCCGGTCACATCGACGACAAGCTCGCCCGGCTGTATGTCCCACGTGCGCAGCAGATCCGGGAGTGTCCGGGCGAGCGTCTGGTAACAGCCGACAAATTCGCAGGTCTCCGCCAGGATTACCCAATCCCACCGTCTGGGCATGTGCTCGATCTTCGGCTGGACCTCGGATTCCACGAGTGATTTCGTCCCTTCCGGCAACACGAAGCAGAGCGAGTCCGGCTGCAGACGATTAATCGAATAGACCGCCGCCGCCGCATGGTCGGTGAGTGCGATCACTAGGGCTTTGACTGGTTGGTCGTATGCCATGGCGCGCGGACTATAGCATCGCCACACGGAGCGATCAATTCATGACCGAGCCACGTGCCTTCTGCTTGACGGTCTGCGGAAACGCGCTTAGACTTTCGCCAACATCTTCGATCCCTCACTGCGACACACGACACCGAACGAGGTTCCACTATGATCTGGTGGTATTGGATGCTGGTCGGCCTCGTGCTCCTCGGGGCCGAGATGGTCACGCCCGGAGGCTTCTATATTCTCTTCTTCGGGCTCGCGGCGCTCGCGGTGGGCACCCTGGCCGGGGCGGGACTCGTCCAGGCGGAATGGCTCCAGTGGCTGTTGTTTTCGGGACTCGCAGTCCTTTCGCTGCTCGTCTTTCGTGGGCCGCTGCTGGCCTGGATCAAGGCGCAGGAGGTCGAGACCCCGGCCGTCGATTCGATGGGAGGCGAAACCGCGATCCCGCTCGAGGATCTGGCGCCGGGTGGCACCGGCAAGGCAGAACTGCGCGGCACCACCTGGACCGCCCATAATGCCGGGCCCGCTCTCTTGAAAAAGAGCCAACGATGCAAGGTCGAGCGGGTCGAGGGGCTCACCCTGTGGATTACAGCCGAATGAGTGAGGACAGCCTGGAAGGCGAACGGCTATGGAGGAGGTAACGATGACCGGCGGACTTTTTGTCGTGCTGTTGTTGGCATTGCTCGTGCTGATTATTATCGGCAAGACTGCCGTGGTCGTGCCGCAGCAAAGCGCCTATGTGGTCGAGCGACTCGGCAAATATGCGGCCACGCTGGATGCGGGGTTTCATATTCTCCTCCCCTTCATCGACCGCATTCGCTACAAACATTCGCTCAAAGAAACGGCCATCGACATCCCCGAGCAGGTCTGTATCACGCGCGATAACGTGCAGGTGTCAGTGGACGGCATCTTGTACCTCAAGGTCTTGAACCCCCAACGCGCGTCCTATGGCATCAGCGACTATAATTTCGCTCTGATCCAGCTTGCACAGACCACACTGCGGAGCGAGATCGGCAAGATCGAACTCGACCGGACGTTCGAGGAGCGGACCAACATCAATGTCCAGGTGGTGAACGAACTCGACAAGGCGTCGGATCCCTGGGGCGTCAAAGTCCTCCGGTACGAAATCAAGAACATCACCCCCCCGAAGGGCGTGCTGGACGCGATGGAAAAGCAGATGCGAGCGGAGCGCGAGAAGCGGGCGGTGATTCTCACGTCCGAGGGCGAGCGCGACGCGGCGATCAACCAGGCGGAAGGCGAGAAACAACAGGTCATCAAAGCGTCCGAGGCGAAGAAGCAGCAGCAGATCAACGAAGCAGAGGGAGGGGCCGCAGCGATCCTCGCCATTGCCCAGGCCACCGCTGAGGGGCTGCGCAAGGTCGCGGAAACGATCCAGGTTCCGGGAGGTCAGGAAGCCGTCCAGTTACGCGTGGCGGAACAGTACATTACCAAGTTTGGGGAGTTGGCCAAGACGACCAATACGCTCATCCTGCCGGCGACGGTCTCCGATGTCGGCTCCATGATCGCCTTGGCGATGAGCGCCATCCGGCAGACGGGTCCCATCACCACAGTCAAAAAGTCGTAACCGCCCTGTGAGGCACGTTTGACAGGTGACGGAGGGTTGCCTAGAATCGCTTCCCATGAATGAACTTGTTCTCAGTGCCTTTGCCGACAGCGCGACCGTCAAGCAACAGTTCGCGCGCGAGCATGCCGATCGCATCGTGCAGGTCGCGAAGCTGATCGCCACGGCCTTTCGCGACGGGCACAAAGTGCTGCTCTTCGGCAACGGAGGTAGTGCCACGGACGCGGCCCATCTCGCAGCCGAGTTTGTCGGGCGGTATAAACGCGAGCGGGCCCCGCTTCCGGCCATCGCCCTGGCCACCGACATCGCCGCCATCACCTGCATAGCCAACGACTATGGCTTTGACGAACTCTTTGCCCGCCAGGTTCTCGCCCATGGACAGAAAGGCGACATCGCCATTGCCATCAGCACCAGCGGCAATTCACTCAACGTGTTGAAGGGTGTGGACGCCGCGCGGGCTTGTGGCCTCACCACCATCGGCTGGACCGGGGGGAGCGGCGGGAAACTGGCTGGTCTGGTGGAATACCCGTTCGTCGTCCCCTCGACTGTCACCGCCCGCATTCAAGAAAGCCACATCACGCTCGGCCACGTCCTGTGCGAACTCATCGAGGAACAGCTCCTTGGCAAAGCCTCCTGACCGGCAGCGGCCCCCCGTCACAACCCCGCGCATGATCCCTCCGATCAACGTGACGGACCTCAAGACCTATCCGCTCAAGAAACGGCACAGCAAGGTCCGCGTCTCCGACTTTGCCCGCCCCTGGCACCGTGGAGGCAGCTTCAACCATTTCTATCGATCACTGCCGGACATCCTCGGCGTCAAAACCTTGCGCGCAGTCGCCAAAGCCGTTGCAAAGGCCCATCGCAAGGGCCGACCGGTCATCGTGGGGATCGGCGCTCACGTCGTCAAGGTCGGATTGAGTCCGATTCTCGTGGACCTCATGCAGCAAGGGATCGTGTCGGCCGTGGCCATGAACGGCGCGGGGATTATTCACGATTTCGAATTGGCACTCATGGGACATACGTCCGAGGAAGTCGACGCGGAGATTGACGAGGGACGCTTCGGGATGGCGGAAGAAACCGGCCGCATGCTGAACGAAGCGATTATCAGAGGAGCCCACGACCGCGAGGGACTCGGCGAATCCGTCGGCCACTACATCAATCGACGCCAGGGGCAGTTCCCCAATCGTGAGACAAGCATCCTGGCGACCGGAGCACGGCTCGGTATTCCAGTGACCGTGCACGTCGCTATCGGTACCGACATCATCCATATGCATCCCGCCGCGGACGGAGCCGCCATCGGCGCAACCTCGCTGCTGGACTTTCGACGGCTCGCGGCCGTCGTGTCAGGCATGGAGGGAGGCGTGTACCTTAACCTCGGTTCCGCTGTCATTTTGCCTGAAGTCTTCCTCAAAGCCGTATCCCTGGGGCGCAATCTTGGTCACGATCTGACCAACATTACGACTGTGAACATGGATTTCCTGGCTCACTACCGCCCGCTCACCAACGTGGTGCGTCGGCCGACCCAGAAGGGCGGAACAGGCTATTCCCTGATCGGCCACCACGAAATCATGGTGCCGCTGCTGGCAGCGGCGGTGCACGAAGAATTGGGGTGACCTCCTTCCCATGTCTCCACGCCAATCCCCTCCAGTGACCGCTCAGCATCTGGCCAAGCTGTGGAGCGAACTGAATGGCCGCTACTTCGCGGGCCTCCTGCCTCCGATCGATCTCGTCTGGAGCCGTCGGCTGACCTCCTCGGTCGGTATGTTCGTCAGTCGTCGAGGCCCGCGGCCGCGGTTGGATCAGGAGGGTCTTCGCCCTCCAACCAAGCGCGAGATTCGCCTGTCCCTTCCCTTGCTCCAACAGGTCGCCCGAGAGAGCGAGTATGGCGACCAGGAGATCGTGAATACGCTGGCGCACGAAATGATTCATCAATGGCAGTATGACATCCTGAAACGGCGGCCGAATCATGGGCCGGATTTTCTCCGCAAGATGACCGAGATGAATCGGGAGGGGGCCCTGGCGATCACCACCTACCATTCGTTACAGAAGGAAGTCCTCGCCCTGGCGCGATTTGCCTGGCGCTGTCGGCAATGCGGCAAAGTGTACCGACGTCAACGACGGACGATTCAGCCGCGGCGGCACCATTGCGGCATCTGCCGGGGGTTACTACAAGAATTGGGATCGGTGAGTCGGTTCCAGCACGAGCCCTCTCCAATAGTTTCTCAGCCCCTCTTGCAGCTGCTCCAATTGTCCTTCAGGTTCTAGCAGGATGCTGAAAAAGTCTGTCAGCGCAAAGACCGTGACGCGTCCCTCGAAGATCACGGTATCTCGTGAAGCGTATTTCGTATCTCGTTTCAGATCAGACCCACCGAAAGGACGAACGACGAGAAACGAGATACGACCGACGAGTTACGAACGACGTACTTGGGGATGATCCATGCGCTGGCCTCGCCAGATCCTGTTCTGTGACGTGGATGCCATGTTTGCCTCAGCGGCCGTTCTGGCAGACCCAGGCCTTGCAGGAAAACCTGTGGCTGTCGGTGGACCAGCCCCGCGAGGAATTATCGCGGCCGCGAGCTATGCGGTTCGTTCATTCGGCGTCCGCTCTGCCATGCCGACGGCCGAAGCCCTCCGCCTCTGCCCCCATCTCATTCTCGTTCCCCCTGACAGACCGCTTTATCGTCGGCTGCATGACCAGATGCAGGCCGTCACCAGCCGGCTGCTCCCCGTCATCGAATGGACAAGCATCGACGAGTTTTACGCAGAAACGACGGACATGCAGTCTCTCTATCCCGACCCATCCCGCCTCGGCCGGCGCGTGAAACAGGCAATCTTCGAAGCCACGGGACTCCGTTGCACGGTCGCGCTCGCCACCGGCAAGACCGCGGCGAAGGTCGCTGCGGATGCGCATAAGCCTGACGGGTTAGCGGTGATCGAACCGGGCACTGAAGCATCGTTTCTGGCTGCGCGTCCGGTTCGCGACCTGCCGGGCATCGGACCAAAGTCTGCGGCCATATTCAATTCGCTCGGCATTCGCTGCGTCGGCGACTTGCTCGATCCACAACATGCGCCATTTCTTCGGCAGCAATGGGGCAACCGTCTTATCGCCTGGCAGGAAGTGGCGCGTGGAATCGATCACGACCCGGTCGTGGTCGATCGAGAATCCAAGAGCCTCGGTCATGAATCAACGTTCGAGCAGGACACCAGCGACCTTGCCACCCTGGAACAGACGATTCGAATTTTTCTCGGGACATTGGCGCACGACCTGCGCGTGGAGGGACTAGCGGCAGGATCCTTCACCGTCAAGCTGAAGGATGCGAAGTTCAGGGTCACCACTCGACAGCAGCAGTTCCCGCAACCGCTCAACTACGATCCAGCGATGTGGCCGAGCATCCGATCGGCACTCCACAGCCTGGCCATCCCTCACACATGCTACCGGCTGGTTGGTCTGTCGCTTTCTGGCCTCCTGCCCGCGACAGAGTCGCTCTTTGAACGGCGCCAGACTCAGGCTGTCGCAGCTCTTGATGGACTGATCGAACGATATGGCAGTCGAGTAGTACGTCTCGGCGGGATTCCGGAAGAGTAGCCAGGCAGGCTCAACTTGGGCGTTGACTGTCAGGCGGGCGAACCGAGTTCAAGAAGGCTTCCACTTCCTGAATGACAACCCCCTGCTCCTCGGCAGACAACTTATCCCAATGTTGCCGCAGCGGTTCAAAATATCGCCTGATAGACGTGTAGAGACTGTAGGACTTTCCGTCTCGCTCGTCGGGACTGTCGGCCATGGCTATCGTCCTTTCAGACATTCATAGTAGGCCAGCAGTCTAGTCAATTCTCCATTGGCAGACAAGGGGAGGGTCAGACCTCGCATCCGTGAGGTCTAGCAGGCTGCGGAAAAACTCTTCTGACAGACCAAAACTTCACTGGTCCATACGTCTGCAACAACAGGAGAACACCACGCAGGATGCTCAAACAGTTCAGACTTCTCACCCGCCCAACCCCGGCGCGCCAAGACGCGCCATTCCGCAGGCAAGGCCGTAGCGAGTCGACACCGGAAGCGTACCCTCGAGGGTACGTTGAGGATTTCGATGAGGCGAAAACGAAGCTGGCGGACTGTTTCAGCATCCTACTAGAGTCTCTTTCCATTCGAGCGCGCAGTCGGTATGATGCAGCCATGTCCCTGAAAGTCATGACCAGAGACCAGCTCGTCCCGCTTCTACGGCAGGCGCAGGTCCGGGGAAAGCGGATCGTGTTTACCAACGGCTGTTTCGATCTGATGCATGTGGGCCATACGCGTTACCTCCAGGCTGCGAAAGATCTTGGTGATCTGCTCATCGTCGCCGTCAACAGCGATGCGTCCGTCAGGAGTTTGAACAAGGCGCCGGACCGGCCGATCGTCTCAGAAGCTCAGCGGGCGGAAGTGGTCGCTGCGCTCGGCTGCGTCGATTATGTTATCCTGTTCAACGAACCGGACCCCCAAAGCCTGGTCGCTGCATTGCAGCCGGATGTTCTCGTCAAAGGCGGAGATTGGGCGGTGGAACGGATCGTCGGCCGCGAGATCGTCGAAGCGCGCGGCGGAGTCGTCCGTACCATTCCCTTGGTCCCCGGCGTCTCCACCACATCGCTTATCCAACGCATTCGGTCAACCACAATATAAGCAGTGTCCGATACTACCCACATTCATGCAGCATCCCAGTGGTTCGTTCCTGTCGCCGCGGCGCTGGCAGGCGAGACAGGCCGTCCCTCTGTCACCGGC
The DNA here is from genome assembly GCA_018971525.1 of Nitrospirota bacterium. Lineage (GTDB taxonomy): Bacteria > Nitrospirota > Nitrospiria > Nitrospirales > Nitrospiraceae > Palsa-1315. The sequence continues at coordinate 17,404 of JAGXAR010000056.1, read as the reverse complement.
TTGCACGGTTCCACCGCCGGGCTTGCCCTTACCACGCTCCTGCATCCTCAGTCGGGCAAACTGGGGAATCGATCGTGGCTGATCGTCACCGGGTCGGACGAGGCGGCTGAACGCCTCTTTGATGACCTCCACTTTTTCCATGATCTCATCGGCCTTCCGGCGGCTCCCCTCGCCCTGTTCCCGAGATGGGAAACCTTGCCGTACGAGGGTAGCGCGCCCCATGTCAGTCTGATCGCGCGCCGGATGAATGCCCTGCATCACATTCGAACTGCACCACAGACCTGCCTGGTCACCTCCATCGCGGCCCTGATGCAACGGCTGTTGCCCGTCACAGCCTTCACCAGCACCACCCTGCAATTCAAGCTGGGCGGCACGATCGAGCGAGAGGCCCTCACCGGAGGACTCTTACGTCTCGGTTATCGACGGGTCTCGGTGGTGGAAATCCCAGGGGAGTTCAGTATTCGAGGCGGTATCGTGGATATTTTCTCGACGGCCTATGTCGACCCGCTTCGTGCCGAATTTCTTGGTGAAACCGTCGACTCGCTCCGCCTGTTCGATCCCGCCACGCAGAAATCCACCGCGAAGCTGGATCGAGCGATGGTCCTTCCCGCGCGGGAATATCTGCGTGCGGAGACGTCGCCGGATGCCCTCGCTCCCATTCCGGCGGATGCCGAGTGGCGCGCACCGGATCTCTATCCCGCCATGGACACCCTCTTCGATTATTTCACCGAACAGCCTGTATTGGTCTTGAATCAGCCGGCTGCGTTGGAAGGGGCCTGCGCGGACCTCTGGAGCAAGATCGACGACGGCTATCTCCGCCATGCCGATCGGGAGACGGTCGTGCCATACCCGTCACCGGAGCGGTTGTTTCTCTCCTGGCCGGAACTCATGGAGCACACGAACGGCTGGCCCACGCTCGCGCTCGAACCCCTCACGGCTAGCGATGCGTCCTGGAGTCCGGTCCAGGATTTTCCCGCTCAGACCCCCTCCAGCGCAGGCCTCGGTGCTCGTGGGATGCCCTTCAGCCAGACCCTGGCCATCATGGATCGCCTGCGAGAGGAGTGCCGCGTGGTGCTCGTCGCAAGAAGTCGCGGTCAAGTGGATCGCCTGCTGGCGCTCTTGCGCGAACACGATGTGCCGGCAATGGAGTGGACAACGGGAGCCTGGACCGCATCCGGTAAAACCAAAGCGCCGTTTTACGTCTTGCACGGCGATCTGTCCTCGGGATTCCTCGCCCCTGACCTGCGCCTGGCCATCCTGACGGAAGAGGAACTATTTGCCAAAGGCGCGCGCCACAAGCCTCAGGCCAAGAGTAAAGCTGCGACCTTCCTCTCCTCGTTGGAAGATCTCAACGTGGGAGACTATGTCGTCCACGTCCAGCATGGCATCGCCAAATATCAAGGCCTCAAACGCCTCTCGGTGCAGGACTTCGACAGCGATTATTTGATCCTGGAATTCGCCGGCGGTGACAAGCTGTACGTCCCGCTGGAGCGGCTCGACCATGTGCAGCGGTATAGCGGAGCGGAAGGCCATGCGCCGCGCCTGGAACGTTTGGGCGGCACCAGTTGGGCCAAAACAACCGCGCGCGTGAAGAAAGACATCGAGGAGATGGCCCACGAGTTGGTCGACCTCTATGCCAACCGTGAACTCGTGACGCGCCATGCCTATGGATTCGACAGCACGATGTACCACGAGTTCGAAGCCGCGTTTGAGTATGAAGAAACGGCGGATCAACTCAAAGCGATCGAAGATATTACGCACGACATGGAGTCCAGCAAACCGATGGACCGCCTGGTGTGCGGCGACGTCGGGTATGGAAAAACGGAAGTCGCCATGCGGGCCGCCTTCAAGGCAGTGGAAGCCAATCGCCAGGTGGCGGTGCTCGTCCCCACGACCCTGTTGGCCCACCAACATTACGACAACTTCACGGAACGGTTCGCGCCGTTCCCGGCTCGCGTGGCCTTGCTCTCCCGATTCCAATCGCCGAAGGAGGCCAAAGCCATTCTCAAAGACGTGGCAACCGGCGACGTCGACGTGATCATCGGGACGCACCGGCTTATCCAGAAGGACGTGGTGTTCCGCGACCTGGGTCTCGTGATCATCGATGAAGAACAGTGGTTCGGCGTCAAACACAAGGAACGGTTGAAGCAACTCCGCACCCAAGTCGACGTTTTGACGCTCACGGCCACCCCGATTCCTCGCACCTTGCAGATGGCCATGGCGAGCGTGCGTGACCTCTCGATCATCGAGACCCCTCCGGCAGGCCGCCTCTCCATTCGCACGCAGGTCGTCCGATCCAGCGACAAACTCATCCGAGAAGCGATATTGCGCGAACTGGGGCGGGGCGGGCAGGTCTACTTCGTCCATAACCGGGTCGAAACGATGGAGAAGACGGGAGCCTGGCTCCAACAACTGGTACCTGACGCGCGCATCGTGATGGCCCATGGGCAGATGAACGCCAAACCGCTTGAAGCCGTGATGCTGAAGTTCTTTCACCGAGAGGCGGATGTGTTGATCGCCTCGGCCATTATCCAATCGGGAATCGACGTGCCCCATGCCAACACGATCTTCGTCAATCGTGCCGACATGTTCGGCCTCGCGCAGTTGTACCAATTGCGCGGACGAGTGGGACGAAGCGGCGATCAGGCCTACGCCTACTTCCTGGTGCCCGATGAGGGACAGTTGAGCGAAGACGCCCAGAAGCGCCTCACCGCCATTCAGCAATTTACCGAGCTGGGAGCCGGCTTCCGCATCGCCGCGGCGGATATGGAAATCCGCGGCGCCGGCAACCTCCTCGGAAAACAACAATCGGGGCATATCGCTGCCATCGGACTCGATCTCTACATGCAGATGGTGGAGCAGGCCGTCCAGCATCTCAAAGGCCAGGTGGTGGAAGAAGAGCCGGACCCCACCCTCCGCCTCAACGTCTCCGCCTTTATTCCTGATGAATACGTCGCCGACCCCCACCAGCGCCTCTCGTTTTACAAACGGCTCTCGTCCTGCACCCAAGTCGGAGAGCTCGCCTTACTCCACGGAGAAATGCAGGACCGGTATGGACTGGCACCGGACTCCGTCGAGCGACTGTTCGAAGTCATGCAGGTGAGGCTCCAGGCCAAGGCCTTGCGCCTGAGCTCGATCGAACTCAAAACCCACTCCATAGTCGTCACGCTCGATGCCAAGAGCCGAGTCTCAAGCCAGGCGATTCACCGGATGATGGACCGGTACAAGAAGCGGGTTTGCTTCCTGTCTCCCCTCTCGTTTGAGCTCCAAATGCCGCATCAGGACTGGCCTTCCATATTTCGAGAACTCACCGCAACCTTGCAAAGCCTGGGAGTCTGTGATACCAACACAACGATGTCCCCCCAATCATCTCGCTCACAAGGTCTCACGCGCCTATGAATCGATCATCGAACGGATCCGTGAACGTCGCCGCTGTCCGCCTCGTCTCCCTGCTCGCCGGCGCCGTCGGTGGCAGCCTCCTGCTGCTCGTCAGCTGCACGCCACCGCCCGAGGAAAGTGTGCTGGCCCTTGTCAACGGCCGACAAATCACACAGAACGAATTCGAAACCCGCTGGGGAGAGCTGGCCGAGGCCACCAGGGCACGGTACGAGAAAGAAGGTGGGAAGCGCCGCTTCCTCGACGAACTCATCACCCGCGAACTGCTCATGCAGGAAGCGCGCAAGCAGGGACTCGACCAGAGCGATGCCATCCGTGATCGAGCGCAACGCTATCGGGAACAACTGATTCTCGACGAACTCCTCAAGGACCGGATCAAAGCCAAGATCGAACTCTCGAAGGAGGAATTGGACGCCTTCTACGAGAAGCATGCCCACGAACTTCTCACGCCATTGAAAGTACAAGTATCGCAGATGCTCCTGCCCAATTATCCCGCTGCGAAAGATCTCGAAAAGCAGATCAACCAAGGGGGAGACTTCGGCAAGTTTGCGCAGCGCTATTCGATCGACGGCAAGACGAAAGCTAAGGGGGGCGATCTCGGCCCCTATCACAAGGACTTGGTTATCCCAGAAGTCGACGCAGTCATTCATACCCTCAAGCCGGGAATGGTCAGTGCGCCGATCAAGACGGACGCCGGCTACTACCTCGTCATGATCACGGCGCTCGACAAGGAAATTATTCAGGCGGACTTGGCCGTTCGGGAACGACTCAGGCAGGAACTGCTCAACGAGAAGCGCCGGAAACGTTTTGACGACGTGATCGCCGACATCCGCGCGAAGGCGATCATCCGCCTCGCCGACGCCTCCCGCTATGTCGCCGACGACGTCGGCACACGCTGACTCGTCGCGAATCGAGGTTGCACCCACTCAAACTCCTCAAGTCCTCCGCAATTCGTGTACAATCCCTCGGAACCTCGTCGACCGGCTGATCCCATCGGCGCATGGCGAGTCCCATATCCATGACCACGATCCGCCCGTTCATCATGATGGCACCAGGCTGGCTGAGATACACGGTCTTCTTCGCGCTCGCGCTGATCGCACAAACGTCCCCTCTTTCAGCCGCGCAGGTGGAAGACCGGATTATTGCGATCGTCAACTCGGACCTCATCATGCTGTCCGAGATGAAACGGGAACTTGCCCCGGAGCGGGAACGGATCCAGAAAGAGTATCGCGGCGATGCCCTCGCGCGTCGACTCAAAACGGCGGAATACATGGCGCTGACCTCGATGATCGAGCGCAAGTTGCAACTCCAGGAAGCCAAGACCCGAGGCGTCGAGGTCACCGATCAGGAAGTCCGGCAGGCGGTTCAGAATATGAAGCAACAGGGGGAAACGGTCGACGAGGCGAACCCGGCATATATGAAAAATGTCAGGGAACAGCTGACGCTGCTCAAGGTCGTCGACCGCGAGGTGCGGAGCGGAGTGATGGTCGCAGATTCCGACATGAAACGATACTTTCAGGAACACCGCGACCGGTTTGCGCTCCCGGAGGAATACACGCTCAGCCAGATTCATATTCAGGCCCGGTCACCGGACGGTACGGCCGAGGCGAAGGAGAAAGCTCGTGAGGTGATGGCGCTGCTCAAGCAGGGGGAGTCCTTCGAGGATTTGGCGCTGCGCTTTTCCGACGGCCCGAACGCTTCACGCGGAGGGCGCCTGGGCCTGGTGCGGCAGGGAGAGCTTTTGCCGGGGATCGAGCGCGCCATCGCAAACCTGGTGCCCGGCGGCATCTCGGATATGATTGAGACCTCGGAGGGCTTTCACATCGTGCGCCTGGAGGACAAGAAACCCAAACAGTTCCGCCCCTATGAGGAAGTCCGCATTGAAATCCAGGGACTCGTCTTTCGGCAGAAAACTGAAGACGTCTTCCAAGCGTGGCTGGCGGACCTCAAGAACAAGGCCTACATCGAGATCAAGTTCGAATCCGCTCTTTCAGGACCGCCCACAACCGGTCCCGCCCCTCGCCCGTCACCGACGAGTAAGGAATAAGATCGTTGCCCTCAACCAATCCAAGCCCTTCCTGCAGCCGACGAAGCGCACTGACGCGCTCGCTCATTTTTAACTTGTCCACTTTCGTCGCCACCACGATGGGCGGTCGTCCGACGGAGGAGAGCCAGGCAATCGTCTGACTGTCCTGTTCGCTCAGTACCCGGCTTTCCACCAATACCACCACCGCGCGTAGCTGTTCACTGCCGTCGAGATACTGCTCAATCAACGGCGCCCACTCAGCCCGGAGTGCTTTCGACACCTTCGCGTATCCATATCCTGGCAAATCCACCAACACGAATCGCGCCAACCCGGAATCGTCGCTGGTGATCCGAAAGAGATTGACCAAGCGGGTCTTCCCCGGCGTGCGACTCACCTTGGCCAATCCCTTGCGCTGCAAGAGGGAGTTGATGAGAGAGGACTTTCCGACGTTCGACCGCCCGATAAAGGCGACTTCCGGGAGTTCACCTTTCAGAAACTGTTCTGGCCCCGCACAACTTCTGATAAACTCTGCCGTGAGGATTCTCATACCGCACCCATCCACCTATCAGACACCATGTTATTGATACAGGGACTCATCGCCTCTGTGATACGCAGCCTCTAATGCGGAAGTCAACCAAACAATCCCGATCCCGCGTGAAAGCCTTCCTGATCATCGGCCTCTGCCTCCCGGTCGGCGCAGTCCTGTTCCTGTGGCTGCTCACGATGCCTGACGTCTCGGTCTTACGCGCGACCAATCCAACCGTGACGGCCCTGATGGAAGCGCGACAGGCTCAGGCTGAGGCACAAGGCCGCACCATCGGACACCATTGGATGTGGGTGCCCCTCTCGCGCATCTCCCCCTACCTCCGCCGGGCGGTCATAGCGGCGGAAGATGCGTCGTTCTTCACCCACGAAGGATTCGACTGGGAAGGGATGAAGGACGCGGCTCTGTATAACCTCGAAGCGGGCGAACTCAAGCGTGGGGGGAGCACCATTACTCAGCAGCTGGCCAAAAACCTCTACCTCTCATCCGAACGGTCCCTGTTACGAAAAGCGCGGGAAGCTCTGATCGCGCGCTCCCTCGAACATCATCTCACGAAGGAGCGTATTCTCGAGCTATATCTCAACGTCGCCGAGTGGGGGCAGGGCGTCTATGGCGCTGAGGCAGCGGCCCGTCATCACTTCAAGAAATCCTCGCGCGACCTGACGGCCGACGAGGCCGCGTGGCTGACGGCCATCTTGCCGTCGCCTCGTCGATACGATCCGATGCGAAAAACGACTGCCCTGACTCGGCGCCACGATCGGATCCTCAACCGGATCAATCGAGGCTCCACCCATCCAATGCCGTAACAACATTGGGTCGGCCTGGCAGGCTACGACCCAGCGGGATGCGTAGATGAGTCGCCGACCTCACGACATTCCCGCTCGCCGAAGATCGCCGATTCATGGAGATAGTGTTTGAACTCGAGAAGATTCCCGGAGGGATCTTCGAGAAAGAACGTGTGGTGCTCGATGCTGGTGCCGGGGAACCGGACGCGGGGCTGTTGATAGAAGGACAACCTTTTCGCCTGGGCCTGCTCCAAGAGCTGTTGCCACGAGCCTTTCGACAAGAATATCAGGCCGAAATGGCGGGGATAAATGCCTTGTTGCGCTGGCAGGAGTTCCGTCATCAGATGCGCCACGAGTTGATGCCCCGCGAGTCCGAACGTGACGGCGTGGCTCGACTCCCGACCCAACGTACAACCAAGTCCATCGACATAGAAACGTTTCGCCGCCGCCACATCGTGCGTGGGAAAGGCCAGATGAAAGAGCGCGTCCTTCATGGAAATTGTCCTCGAACAGTCGGCCGGCCAGTCCCGTTCCACCAACCGGCAGCCATATGGGGTGTCACATGCCTGACAGCAAATCGCCCGTCCGGCGAGAGAACTAAGGCCCCAGCCGACCCACGGATCCGAGACACGAGCATGCGCAACACCTGTTGAGCGGCGACCGCAGGGCTCTTCCCCATAGCCAGACGATCGCAGATGGTCTTGGCGATCGCCAGACGGATGATACCTTCGCCGATGCCCGTCATCGACACGGCACCACTCTGATTGTCTGCGTAGACTCCACAGCCGATGAGCGGGCTGTCGCCAACCCGCCCTGGCAACATCGAATCGATGCCTCCGGTGGACGCCCCTGCCGCCACCGTTCCAGACTGATCCAGCGCGACAGCGCCGACGGTCCCGTGCTGGCCCTTCTGTGTCCGCTTAGATTTCAGCATCGCTCGATAGAGGCGCATCATCTGCGCTGCGGCCCCTGCGGCACGACGAGACCGACCGGAACTCCGGCGAGGCGATCGCATCCTCGGTAGCGGTTCAAGTTGATAGTGTTGCGCAAACCGCGTGGCCGGAGGTCCCGCGAGCAAGACATGATTCGTGTCTTCCATGACCAGGCGGGCCGCCGTAATCGGGTGCACGATTCCTTCGATCGAGGCGACGGCTCCGGCTTTGAGGCGGGCCCCTTCCATGATCGAGGCGTCCATCCGCTGCACTCCGTCCAGCTGGCGATTCGCTCCTCGTCCCGCATTGAACAACCCCGATTGTTCCAGGAAACTGATCGTGCATTCAACGGCGATCACCGCAGAACCTCCTTGCGCGAGGATGGCATAGCCGGCCGTGAGCGCATCGGCCAGACAGATGGCCTGCGCCGACGTCAAACGTCGGAGACCGGCGCCTCCGTGGGCAAGAATGAAAGGACGGGAACTGGTCAATTGAGGAGAAGATCCCGAGCCTGCCGGTACGCCGGATCTTTCATGCGATCCAGATCGGACCGCACGAACCCCAGGCCGGTGACGCAAAGCTCGAAGTTGTCGGAGAGTTTCCGGAACAGAGGAGGTTCTTCCCCTGATGGGCTGTCAGCCATTTGGGCGACAATCCCGTAGGAGCGCTTTCCCGTCTTCATATAGTCCACGAGGAAATCCTTATGGTAGATCAATCCGGCCGTCTTGAGACGACGCAGATATTCCGGAAACAATCCCGCCATGAAGAGTGTGAAGTCACCGATGTGCTGATGCACGTCCCGTTCACGATCCATCGACTGGGCCTTGAGCAACACTTCCGATTCAAACAAGAGATCCACCACCGTGTCGACAGGTTTGTCTTGCTGATTCCTGATTTTATACAGTTGATCGGTGTGGGTAAACTCGACGAGCAGGTTGGAGACGTAGCTGGTGACGTTGACGTCGGGCCACCCGAGATGTTCTGTGAAGCTTTTCTCGGTCAGGGCACCGAACAACTGACGGAGCGGATGCCGTGGCGGAACTTCCGTTCTCATATCCACCTCTTACATCTTCCGAAGTCGTTTCAACTCAGTATAGCAGATGTTGGTCTATGTGCCGATATCGACCCCTGTGATCCTCCTATCGATCTTCACGAAACAGACTTGAGCCCAGATCGGAACTAGCTCGCACCACGGCTATCGAGCACAAAGGTCACCGGGCCGTCGTTCAGTAACTCGACCTGCATGTGCGCAGCAAAGACCCCGGTTTCAACTGGAATCTTTTGTGCCCGCAATTCGGTCGCCACTGCTTCATAGAGACGCTTGGCTTCATCCGGTGGCGCAGCTTCGTCAAAACTCGGGCGACGACCGTTCGTCGTTCTCCCCAGTAAGGTAAACTGGGAAACCAGTAAGACCGACCCCCCGATGTCCGCCAGCGAGCGATTCATCTTCCCCTGTTCGTCGGAAAAGATCCGGAGCGTGCGAATCTTCTCGACAAGATACCGGCCATCCGACTCCCCATCGCCCTTCGCCACGCCCAGCAAGACCAGCAAGCCGGCATCGATGCGGCCAACCGCATGACCATCGACCTCGACCGATGCTCTGGTTACCCGCTGAAGCACGGCTTTCATGGGTTAGCCCGCATTATTCATGACGGTGCGTCGCGAGACCGGCGCGCGAAGCCGTGAGGACCTGATGCATACTCCTGCAGTACGGTGAGGGTCCGAGGGGCGAGCCCGCCGGCCGAAGGCTCGTCGTAGCAGCGGATCGGCGATTGCAGCAGATGGGCGCATGAATCATGTGGGCTTGGATCGTCCCGGTCGAAGCTGCCCCAGCGTTCCTTCGAGGGTGAGCAGTTTTCGTTTCGTGGGCAAGCCGCCTGAGAATCCGCCGAGCGACGCATCCTGCGCCACAATTCGATGGCAGGGAATCACGATCGGCATCGGATTCGCCCCCACGGCATTGCCGACGGCACGGGCATACTGTCTGCCTCCCACGCGAACGGCCACCCATTGATAAGATCGAAGACGGCCGTAGGAGATACGTCCAAGGGCCCGCCAGACCTTCTGCTGAAAACTCGTCCCTCGAGAGAGGTCCAGCGACAGATCGAAGGACCTGCGCTTCCCGGCCAGATAGTCGATCAGTTGCGCCCGCGCCTCTCGCAATCGTGGAGAGGCCTGGCTCTTCAACAGCTCGATTGAACCTGCTTGCAACTCGGACAGCACCGCCTGACGCGACACTTTCGGCAACACCACAGCGTCGATTCCCTTCGTCGTTTCGGAAACACCCATCCAGCCCCATCGTGATTTGAAGATGATCGCTTGTCGCATTCGTGACCTCAGCGGCCGATGATCCGGCCCAGCTTCTTCCGCACCATTCCCCAGACCAGATCGAGTTCTTCCGACCGCAGCAGGGCGTGGACGCCTAGATAACCGCTCACGCTTAATCCGATGGCCATGAAGAGCATGACCGATTTCGCCGTCCATTCACCGGGATGCGTCCAGACCTGCGCCGCTGCCACCCAGGCACAGACCACAACCAACGGCGTGGATGCGATCAGCACACGCAGCGACGATCGTCCCACAGAGCCCCAGTCCACTCCGCCCAACCGACGGTGAAGCACCGCGATCAAGATGCCTCCGTTCACCATCGCCGCCAGGGCTGTGGCCAGGGCCAGGCCGGCCGCGCCGAGAAGCGACATCAGCAGGAGCGAAAAGACGAGGTTGGCCGCGACGGCAATTGCCGCAGAGATGGCCGGCGTTCGCGTGTCTTGCAGCGAATAGAAGGCCGAGACAATGATGCGGACGCCTCCGAAAGCCCAGAGACCGACTGAATAACAGAGCACCGCCAGCGCGGTCTCGGCCGTATCGTGCGCCGTAAAGCTCCCGTGCTCAAAGAACAGATGGACGATCGGCTGACGCAAGAGAATCAGGCCCAGCATCGCCGGGAGGATGATAAAGAGGATCATGCGAAGGCCGAAGCCCAACGTCGTTCGCAATTCATCCAACGCCCCGCGCGCCGCCTGCGCAGAGAGTGTCGGCAAAATGGCCGTGGCCAAGGCCACACCAAAAATCCCGAGCGGAAACTGGATCAACCGCATGCCGTAGAAGAGATAGGTCGGCCCGCCCGCAAAGAAGGAGGCGAGGATCGTGCTCACGGTGATGTTGATCTGCGTCACGGAGAGACCGAGGAGCGACGGCACCATCAGTGAACCGATCCGCCGCACGCCGGGATGGCCTGGCTCGAACCGGAATCCGAACAACATGCCGCGCAGACTCAAGCCTGGCAACTGCATGGCGAACTGCGCCGCGCCTCCCGCCACGACGCCAATGGCTACGCCGAGGATCGGCTCCGGCATCGTCGGCGACAAAAAGAGCGCGCAGCCGATGATAAAGATATTAAAGAACACCGGCGAGAAGGCCGGCACCGCGAAGGCGCGCATGGAATTCAGGATGCCCATCGCCAGCGCGGCCAGGCTGATAAAGAACAGATACGGGAACATGATCTTCGTGAGCAGCGTTGTCATGGCCAGCTTCGCCGGGTCGTCATGAAACCCCGGCGCCAGGAGCCAGACGATTCCAGGCGCGGCGACAATACCCAGAATCGTGATGCCGGTCACGATCGTGAGCAGCGTGGTGAAGACTGCGCTCGCCAGTTCCCAGGCATCTCGTTTCGATTTGAGCGTCTGATATTCCGTGAAGACCGGAATGAAGGCGGAAGACATCGACCCTTCCGCAAATAACTCACGAAGCAAGTTGGGGACACGATAGGCAACAAAGAAGGCATCTGCCGCAGGCGTCGCGCCAAACAGCCTCGCCAACACCATGTCGCGGATGAACCCGAGGATGCGGCTGGAAAAGGTGGCCACGCCGATCAAGCCTGCCGCTTTGACGACCGAGCGAGTCTCCTCGTGCAGATTCGTTGGAGCTGGGGAAACCACAGTAGGATCGGACATGAATCGGGATTCTAGCGGAACGACGACGGGCAGTCTATCAAGCCGACGATTAGCCTCCATTACTCATGAAGGTTCGTCGCGAAAGCGCGCAGCCGCGTCTCCGCGCCTACAGCAGAAGCTTCGTGAATAATGCGGGTTAGGGCTCCTGAATCAACATGTCCGGCAACTCGTTGGGATTGTCGCCGGAACCGGCAGGACTAACCTGCGCGAGTAGGGCCCCGCACTTCGCAATCGCCGTGCAGATGGCGTCGGTCGCTCGTCCGGTCCGAATGCCCTCGATGATGCCGTTGACCAGTCCGTCCCAAGTGCCGTCGGGGACACGATCGTTGATGCCTTTGTCCGCCAAGACGTGCACGCGTCGCTCCAGCAACGAGACGAAGATCAGGATGCCCGTACGGCCTTTCGTGTTGTGCAACCCGTGCTTGTAGAAAGCCTGCTCGGCGCGAAGGGTCACTTTATGCGCCATACGCTCGCGCGACGTGACGAAGCGGATGACCACCGGAATCCTGCCAAGCCATTGCCCGAGTCCATACGATGCGACGACCGCTAGCAACAGCCAGCCGGCGTTGCCGGCATGCCACCCCCACGGCAGCCAGTAGATCTCTATCGTCAGGAGGAGGGCCAGCGCGAGCAGGGCGAGCATGAGCCCCGTTCGATAGCCGGCTTCGCGGTACAACGCCGAGGCCGGGACGATCATCGGCACAATCTCGCCTTTCGTGACCCGCTCGGCTTGCTGAACCGCTTGTTTGATCCGTTCACGTTCTATGTCGGTGAAGGGCTTCATCTACCAATCTCCCGAGGCACCGCCTCCGCCAAAGTCCCCGCCCCCGCCACTGAATCCGCCGCCCCCACCAAATGAACCGCCGAATCCGCCGCCCGGTCCTATCATGAACCCCTCTCCCCACCCTCCGCCCCGGCCCCGGTTCGCCTGCAGGATGAGCCACAGCAAAAAGGCCGTCACTCCGGCTGCCAGGAGACCCAACCCCACACTCGCGAACTGCGCGACGAGGAATGCGAGCAGGCTTCCGAGCAGCGCACGGGTGCGTTGCAGCCCATGGCTCAACACGATGCCGGCTAAGGTCCCGACGACGATCCCTATGATCACATACTGAAAGGCGGTCGGCTCCTGGTCGGAACGGGCGTGACCTGACAGTACCTCTTCAGCCTTGTAGGTGCCTTCAATGGTACCGAGGATGGCGTGGACGCCGGCGGCGATGCCGCCCGGCAGATCTCCGCTTCGAAACCGTGGCACAATCTCCTGGCGAATGATGTGGGCGGAACGGAGGTCCGTCAATGTGCCTTCGAGGCCATAACCCACTTCAATACGGACTTTTCGCTCGCGCAGGGCGACGAGCAGCAGCACGCCGTTCTCCGTCCCCTTCTGGCCGAGCTTCCAGGTGGTGCCGACGCGATGAGAAAAGGATTCAAGCGGTTCGCCCTCGAGCGACGGCAGAATCAGGACGGCAACTTGATTGCTGGTTTTCGTCTCGTGGGCTTCGAGGTCGTTGGCCAGTGATGCTGCGACATCGGCCGGCAGCACGTGCGCGAGGTCCACGACGCGCCCTGTGAGGGGCGGCACGTCGAGCGCAAAGGAAAGAGAGGTTACGGCTGAAGCTAAGGATAGGACACAAGCGAGGATGAAACTGACCGTCTGCTTTCGATCTCTGCCCCGCAACCTGAACCTCAGCCTTGACCTAGAATTTCACTTCTGGCGGCTTCGCCACAGCCTTTTCATCCGCCACGGTAAAGTTCGGCTTCTCTTCCAGATGGAGGAGGAACTTGGCCGTCAGGTTCGTGGGGAAATAGCGGACCCCTTTATTGTACTCCGCCACTTTTTCGATGTAGCGTTTGCGCGCGACGGCGATGCGATTCTCCGTCCCTTCGAGTTGACTCTGAAGATCGCGGAAATTCTGGTCGGCTTTCAAATTGGGGTAATTCTCTGCGATGGCAATGAGGCGGCCTAATGCCGACGTGAGACCAGCCTGTGCTTTTTGGAATTGTTCGAAGGCGGCTGGATCTTTTAACGTTTCAGGCGTCACTTGAATCCCGGTAGCCTGCGCACGCGCCTGCACCACCCCTTCGAGCGTCTCCTTCTCATGCGCAGCATAACCTTTGACGGTGGCGACCAGGTTCGGGATCAGATCGGTCCGCCGCTGGTACTGATTGACCACTTCGCTCCAGGCGGCTTTGGTGTCTTCGTCTAATCCCTGGAGATCGTTGTAGCCGCACCCTGAGAGTCCTACGAACAGAACAGCAATGACGATGGTGGCGAATACCGAGATGCGACTGCCCATAAATAATCCTCCTTCGACGTGCGTGCGCCGGTCTATAGCGCGTGATGCCGCTCATGCTATCATGCAGATAATCATTATGATACGGGGGCAAGACCGTCCGATGTCGCTCGAACCATCTTCACATTTGCCCGGTGGGTTTCAGATCAGGCACCGCACCCTCGGCATCTATCAGGGGAGTGCGATTGAGTTGGCGTTTTGGCATCCCTCATCCGGGATGCCGGAATATGGGCTATGCCGGTTCGCGACGAAGGAGAAGGCTGAATCGTATCGCGCCTATCTCTGTTCCCCTGCCTGCGCGGAGCCGCTCGATGAGAAGGACCTCACCATTGAACCCTATGACCTCGCCACACATGAGGAACTGATCAGCGACCATCCGCTTCCCAATGCCTGGGAAACTCCGATATAAGAGGATGCTGATAAGGTCCGCCAACGCCACAGGCCGTGGCGCGTGAATCGTGAAGCGTATCTCGTGGGGGACGAAGCGAATAGCTAAGGCGTAGAGCAGGAGAGAAGAGCCTATGGCTTATAGCTGAGGGCGCGGGAAAAGCACCGTCTGTCGTGAAGATAAATCCCCGAAGAAACGAGCGTATGGGTTATGGCCGATAGCCTGCCCTAGAACAGTAAATGATCGTCATTGTCCGTGCTATACGTCATTCGCTATTAGCTCCCCGCCTCCGCTATACGCTCTTTTCTTCAGACGAGGGACGAACGACGCTTCACGAACAACGGGCGAAAGGAATACGCCTGCCTGTTCAGGCGGCAACACCGGCGTCGAGCGGGGATTTTTTCGAATGATCCGACGCCTGAGCCTGGACGAAGGCCAGCAGGCGCTTGCTCTCTTGGGCGGCTCGAAGAAACTTGAAGGCGATGCCTCGAGCGCTCACAGAACGGACCATCGCGGCCACTTCAAGCGGGGGTTCCCCTTCGCCAAGCGACAATTGCAGATAGAAGATGTCGTCCGTATGCACTTGGGTCTCGCTCTTGATGATACAACCGCCCATCGAGAGATCGAGCACCGTTCCCTCACCGCGGACCTTGCCCCCGGAGAACGAGAGATAGAGTCGCACGGGAATCCGGAGGTGTTCGCGGCGATCGATCCGGTGCGTGGGATGGTCCAGCCAAAGACGAGACGCCAGAAATCGGTGACTGCACGATGAACAGCGGAATGGCGCCACGAAGAAAAAGGAGGCGAGGTGCTCCCGTGGCGATTGCGGGTGAGACCGCAAGACGCCATCCTTCTGGCACCGCGGACAGTTCAGGATGCGACCCATATTATCTGTTCCTTGTCATTCCCAGGCACGACCTTACCGGCGGGCTGGCTCTTTCTTCTCCACGGATAGAGGATCTCCCCCTCTCTGTCAAGAAAACGAAGGTTCCATGCGGAAGCCGCATTGAGAGAGATGGTGTTCATCGGCAAGCCTCTCCGTCTGCACGTACCCTTGCAGCCACCGCCAGACCGGCGAGCAGTCCCGTAGCCCAAGCCCATTGAAAGTTGAAGCCGCCGATGCGACCATCGCAGTCGAGGATCTCCCCGACCAGATAGAGGCCCGGCACCAGCTTCGATTCCATCGTGCGAAAGTTGACTTCCTCCAGCGGCACACCACCTGCCGTGACTTCCGCATAGTTCCACCCCCGATCCTGTTGCACCGGAAGCAGGAACTTCGTGAGCGCCGGCAGCACACGATCCCGATCCTTCCGGGGCAGTTGGGCAATCGCGGTCTGTGGCGTGATCCCCAGATATCGGCAGAGGGATTCGGCGAAACGTTCCGTGACCAGATGCGCCAGGGTCTTGGCCAGCGAGCGACGAGGGGCCTCCGCTGCCTGCTCCATGAACCACCGGCGCGCTGATTCCTGGGTCATAGCCGGCAGGAAATTCACGGACAGCTCAACCGCCTCGCCCTTTTCGCGCGCGATCGTCCAGAAGCGGCTGGCATCCATGACGACCGGGCCACTGATCCCGAAGTGGGTCCAGAGCAAACTGCCGGTCCTTCGATCGACGACATGGCCGTTCACCGTCGTCGTCAACTCCACCTCCTGTGAGATGCCTGAGAGATCCTTGTGAAACAGGGTCTCGTCCAGGATCAAAGGGGCCAGGGCCGGATTGGTCGCGCTTACCCGATGCCCCAGGCGACGGGCCAGCTCATAGCCGAACCCGTCACTCCCGGTTTTCGGAAGCGAGCGGCCGCCGGTGGCCAGAATGATTTTCTTCGCGTGCAGGGTTCCATGAGTATGGTGAATGGCGAACCCCGCTTCTGAACCGAGGAGGCGGGCGACATCCGTCACCCGATGGTCCGGGCGGATGGCAACGCCCAGCTCGTGACAGCGATTGACGAGCGCGTTCAGGATGGTTCGCGCCTTGTCGGTCACAGGGAAGAGCTTGCCGGTCTCTTCGCACTTGAGGTCGACGCCCAGCGAGGCAAACCAGTCGATCGTGGCCTGAACCGGAAACGCAGCGAGCACATTCTTGATGATGTGACGATTACCGAAAAAGTCGGTGGCTGTCACGACATCGTGCGTGACATTGCAGCGACCACCGCCGGAGACGAGGATCTTGGCCCCGATCGATTTGGCCCCGTCCAGGAGGACGATCCTCTGCGCGCAGCCTGCCTTCCCGGCCGCTTCAGCCGCGAAGATGGCGGCGGCTAGTCCGGCGGCTCCAGCTCCGACAATGCAGACATCGACCATTGAATGTGCCACGGATCAGCCACCACTCCTGCTCAGCAATCCCGTCACCACCCGGCAACCCGGGAGAGAGTATCACGGCGGCCGGCCCACAATTCAATCAAGGAGGCGACAGGTTAGCGAGTGTTAATCGGCTGGCGATTGATCGGCGCGAAGAATGAGTGAGGGAGCGGCCAGGTGCCCTCCTTGCTCGCAGAACGCGCGCGATGAAACTGTGCTCGTCCAATGCGCGGAGTAAAGGGCGGCCTTGGCCACTCTCTTGAAGAAACATATGGGGAATTGGAAGGGCCTTGCTGGACGGCTTTTTTGAGTATCCTGCGAGAGAGTTTTTCTGTACTCCTACACATGAGAACCGGTGAAGGTCCGGCGTGTCTACATACTTTTCCCGCAACCTGCTGGCAGAAAAAATTTACTCGTTGCACAAACTCTGATATACCACATACACACCGATCAACATTTTGACACCGAAGGGGGGTGGAGTTCTCATGGCAAAGAAGAAAGCAGCAGCGAAGAAGCCCGTAAAAAAGGCGGCCAAGAAGAAGAAGTAGTCGCACCATGAGGAGGCGGTGGCTACGCCGCCTCCTCGCCTTCCCTATTTCTCGATTTCCCTAGACCCGACCCGCATCTCACACGCGGCTGACCGATCAGGCCATTCCCCCGCAGAACTTCCTGTAAGCGCGACCACTCGCTAGAAAACACGTCACGTGCTAGAGACTGTATTCCAAGACCAGACCTTCATCGGTATGGGAAGGGCGAGTGTCTCCTGATGCAACCGGAGTGGTTCACGCCGGC